>NZ_MTQB01000032.1:0-30755 GCF_001974855.1 Pseudoalteromonas sp. SK18
GTTTCTAATTTGATTGCCGCAGAATACGTTGCGCGTTTTAATTTCGTCATTTTTTCACCCAAATTTGTATGCTTATTAGCATAACATTTCTTTCTTAATGGGTGGCCAAATTAACTATGCCACTACACTTCCTAAGCTCAGCTTTCCACTCCTGCTTTTGGAATTGAACAAGATTTTCAAGAAAGGTATAAAATTTAGAGTCAGCTTCAATAAAGTTGTCAGAAACTTGAGCTAACTCATTAAAATTTAATTTTGAAATAATTGCTGCCTCTGAAACGTTATTATTACTACTGTTTAGACTTATCGCGTTTCTGATAAGAATAGTTTTTATATCATTATCTGTCTTTTCATTAGAGTGTTTAATATCGACATTTGAATTTAAAAGTGACATTAAGCTACGAGAATCATTTATATAAGTTTCGACAGATTTAAAAATAACCTCAATTTTTTCTCTTTCAACGGCTCTAAGTTTTTCACCTCTTTCGTACTCATGATTATTACGCTGCCTTTTATCCATTCTATACTGAACATAGAATGCGATTAAGAAAGCAAAGAATATTGCTAAAAAGCTAGATAATGGCTGAATAATTAATGGGTATTTTTCAGCTGATTCTTGCAATAATTGAAGCATATTGATCTCACTTTATTTTTAATTAAACGGTACTTTTTTGAAAAAAGATAAAATCTATATAGCACTAAATATACGGATTCTCACCCATCGCAATAGCTACACAAAAAATCCGTAAATCCAGCTCTAGCTGATGGTACTGCGGCTCCATATGGCAGCATAATTTATAAAAGCCTTTGTTATGGTCTTTTTCCTTAAAATGCGCGAGTTCGTGCACCACTAATGCTTTTAATAATGGCTCGGGGCCGCGCAGTAAATCGCTGTTTATTGCTAAATCGTGCTTGCGGGTTTTACCTTGCATACGGTACGTGTGGGTACCGAGCGCATTGGTAACCATATCACCTTGTTTTTTAAACGCAGCGCGGCCAAATGGCGGGGCGTTTTTTAAATATTGCTTTTTAAGCTCAGTGGCGTAGCTATACAGTAACTTATCACTGGTGATACGATGCGCCTGTGGGTACTTTTTAAGTAAATACTCACTTACCTTTCCTGCTTTTATTAGTCCTAATACTTGCTCAACGATATTGGCAGGGTAGCCGGTAAAGTAACGTGCGTATTCACTCATTATTGTCTCTGTATTTTGAATTTATTTTTAAAAAAGTACTTGCTGGTGGGCTTCTTTTTCGCCACTAAATGGATTGAGTACGTTGTGATTATACCCCAAATCTTGGCAAAACTGGCGAGCCAGCAGCGGCGCTTCGCGGTTATCAGCGGTATGAAAAAACACATAGGGGCTTTTGCCCTCATCGAGCCACTGGGTTACTTTGCTAAGCCAAGGCTGATAAAAGGTCTTATAATCGTTTTCTAAATCAGCAATAACGAAGCGCGCCATAGGCTGCGAGCCCGTAGCAATAGCGTGCACTGGTAAGTGGGGCTTTTTTTGTTGGGCGTCTATTAGCGCTTCGGTGGTTGGCTTTACCGCAAAGAGTGCCCGAGTATCCATAGCAATGCGATTTATATTGTGTGCCATTAAAAGCTGATTAAGTGCGATTTCGGCCTCACCTTTTTTGAAAAAATCAGGGTGGCGTACCTCAACCCCATAGTTTAGCTCTTTAGGAAGTAAATCTATAAAAGCGGCAAGCTTAGCTAAATGTTGTGGCGCGAACGCTTTAGGTAATTGCAGCATTATTTGCCCTGTTTTTTCAAATAGCGGGGCGAATAAATTAAGCCAATTAGTTAGCTCATGTTGCACGTTAGTAAGTTGGAGTTCGTGACTAAAGCGCCGATGAAATTTAAAGGTAAATTTAAACTCATCAGGTACACTCGCAGCCCAGCGTAATACAGTGTCAGGCGAGGGATCGGCGTAAAAGCTAGTATTACCTTCTACCGAATTAAAATGCTGCGCATATTCGCTAAGCATATCGGCATTTTTACACTGGCGTGAAAATAAATTTCCTTTCCATGCGCTGCTCGACCACTGCGGGCATCCAATATATAGCATACAAACAAAAGCCTTGTTATAAAGTGCCTGTAGTGTAACAAATAACAAAACAGTGCGCTGTAAATTCAACCTCGAAAGGTAAACACGCCCTAGCATCTTCAACCGACTTGGGTATAATGCAGGGCTTAATTTGATTATTTTGAATTGCTAGCGGTTTTATTTTCATTTTGGTGTTTATAAAAACTTTTAAAACAACAGTGTTTAACCGCTATATGCCTTTTATCTGACAGGAAAACTATGCGCTCTATATACTGCGGACAGCTAAATAAAACTCACGTAGATCAGGAAGTTGAACTATGTGGCTGGATCAACAAACGACGTGACCTTGGCGGACTTATCTTTGTCGATTTACGTGATAGAGAAGGTTTAGTACAAGTTGTATTCGATCCGGAAGTTGAAGGACTAATGGAAACAGCTAACAAACTTCGTCAAGAATTTTGTGTTCAGTTAAAAGGGATTGTACGCGCTCGCCCAGATAGCCAAGTAAATAAAGACATGGCAACCGGCGAAGTAGAAATTTTAGGCACAGGTTTAACTATTATTAACCGCTCTGAGCCTATGCCACTTGATTTTAACCAAGTGAACTCAGAGGAGCGTCGTTTAAAATACCGTTACTTAGATTTACGTCGTTTAGAAATGAGCGACCGCATTAAATTACGTGCTAAAGCAAGCAGCTTTGTACGTCGCTTTTTAGATGAAAATGGCTTTTTAGATATCGAAACGCCAGTGCTAACTAAAGCAACGCCTGAAGGTGCTCGCGATTACTTAGTACCGAGTCGTGTTCATAAAGGTAGCTTTTACGCATTACCACAGTCACCACAGTTGTTTAAGCAATTGTTGATGATGTCGGGTTTTGATCGTTACTACCAAATTGTTAAATGTTTCCGTGATGAAGACTTACGTGCTGACCGTCAACCTGAATTTACTCAAATAGATTTAGAAACCTCGTTCATGAGCTCTGATCAAGTACGTGGCATGACAGAGAAAATGATCCGTGAAATGTGGCAGTCATTACTAAATGTTGATTTAGGTGATTTCCCAATTATGCCTTACTCTGAGGCAATGAGCCTATATGGTTCTGATAAGCCAGACTTACGTAATCCGATGAAGCTTATTGATGTAGCCGATTTAGTAAAAGACGTAGAATTTAAAGTATTCTCAGGCCCAGCAAACGATGAAAAAGGCCGTGTTGCAGTACTAACTGTTCCAGGTGGTGCATCACTTTCTCGTAAGCAACTAGATGATTACACTAAGTTTATCGGTATTTACGGTGCTAAAGGTTTAGCATGGATGAAAGTAAATGACCGCGATGCAGGCGTTGAGGGCGTGCAATCGCCAATCGCTAAATTCTTAAATGAAGATGTGATCACGCAGTTACTTGAACGTACTAATGCACAAACAGGTGATATCATTTTATTTGGTGCGGATAAACGCAACACCGTAAATGAAGCCATGGGCGCACTTCGTTTAAAAATTGGTATTGATTTAGAAATCACTAATTTAGATAGCTGGGCACCACTTTGGGTTGTTGACTTCCCAATGTTTGAAGAAGATGACGAAGGCACATTACACGCTGTACACCATCCATTTACTGCACCAAAAGATATTAGTGCCAGTGAGCTTGAAGCAAACCCAGCAGCGGCTATTTCAGATGCTTACGATATGGTATTAAACGGCTACGAAGTGGGCGGTGGCTCGGTACGTATTCACAATGCAGATATGCAAGAAGCGGCATTTAGAATTTTAGGTATTGAAGCGCAAGAGCAGCAAGATAAATTTGGTTTCTTACTTGATGCACTTAAATACGGCACACCGCCGCATGCAGGTTTAGCGTTCGGTTTAGACCGTTTAGTTATGTTGTTATGTGGTACTGATAACATTCGTGACGTTATTGCTTTCCCTAAAACCACACAAGCATCGTGTTTATTAACCGATGCACCAAGCAAAGCTAACAGCGATTCGCTGACAGAGCTTGCAATTAGTGTAGTTGAGAAAGAATTACCAAGCGCAGAATAAAGCTAGCTTTTAGTTAGATCAAAACCCCTTAGGCTAAATACCTAAGGGGTTTTTTGTTCGGCATAACCCAATTTAGGTGCTTTATTTTTATGAGCGAGTTATTTAAAGATAGTCATTATTTCGATCAGTCATTTTCAAACTTTACAGCAAATGCAAAGCGCTTTAGCGATATTGAGTTTGAACAATGTCAGTTTATTGATTGCGATTTTAGTCACAGCCAGTTTAGTGCCTGTCGGTTTATAGAGTGTGAATTTATTAACTGTAATTTGACTGAACTTAATTGGAATTACAGCTCCTTAGAAGAGGTGAGCTTTGCAAATTGTAAGCTCAATAGCATAGTGTGGGGGCAAGTAAATTGGCCGCAATTAGCGCTAACGTCACCGGTGAGTTTTAAACAGTGTGAGCTGAGCCATAGTTCGTTTTTTGAATTACAGTTAAAAGCCTTAACAATGACGAACTGTTTTGCCAAAGATGTCGATTTTAGACACGCTAACTTAGCTCAAAGCAACTTCTCGGATACTGACTTTAGAGACAGCCTGTTTCATCAAACTAATGTGAGAAAAGCAAATTTTGTTGGCGCAACGCAATTTAATATTGATATAACAAGCAATGATGTGAGTAATGCAAAGTTTGAACGGCTTGAAGCGTTAAATCTATTAACAGGACTTGATATCGAGCTGGTTGATTAGCCGCAAGAGCTTACGGCTAATCCGTTATTATATTTGCTATTAGCAAGCAGGGCCATTTTTGTTGCGCGCGCTAGCAAGTGCACGGGCTATGCTCAATAGCTCTGGCGAAATATCATCAGCGCCATCTTTAATCAGTTTAGTTACATCACCAGATGAATATAAGCTATCACGCGGTGATTTAATTCCCAGCTCTCTTACAAAGTCTTTGGTTTTACCTGTACTGCCGGTTTCAATGAACTTAAAAATAATCCGTTCGTTGTTACTTTTCGGCTCGGCTTGTAACACTTTAATTTCTTCTTGGTAGGCTTCAATTCTGCTTTGGAGAATGTCGATGCGTTGTTCAATGCTGCTGTATGATTTCATGAATGGATTCTTTTGCGATAATAGTAAAACAATAATCGCTATTATCGCACAAATTAGCAAAGGCGCGCGCTAACCTTTATAATAAAAATTAATGTTAGTTAAAAATGTATAAATAATACAAGGGAATGCATGTTAAAAATTATAAAAAAGCATTTAATGTTAAGTGCACTGACTTTAAGCACTATGCTATTTTCATCATCAAGTTGTGCCCAAAACGATGCAATCATTGATGATAGTCGTAATCGCTCTATACCTGTAAATATTACCCTACCAGCTAACCACCTTAAGTGCAGCGCGCAAGTAAAATGCCCAGTGGTATTTGTAAATGCAGGGTATGGCATTAGCCACAATGAATACACCTTTGCGAGTAAGTTATTTAATGCGCAAGGCTATTTAAGCATTGCGGTAGCACATGAGCTTAAAACCGACCCTGCACTTAATCATGCGCAGCCATACTTAACTACCCGTATGGAAAATTGGCACCGGGGTGTTGTAACCCTCAAATTTTTAGTTAATGAGCTAAGTGTTAAATACCCTGAGTATGATTTTACAAAACTCACTTTATTTGGCCACTCAAATGGTGGAGATATTTCAGCCTTGTATGCAGCTATTTATCCAAGTGAAGTAAGCCAATTAATTACGCTCGATCACCGCCGCATGTTATTGCCACGCAATAAAAACACACGCGTGCTCACACTTCGAGGTAGTGATTATCCAGCCGATGCAAACGTGCTTTTAACCGACCAAGAGTTAACCGTTTATCCTGTTACGCAAACGTTGATAGAAAAATCACGTCACGACGATATGCACGATGGCGGGCCTAAATGGCTGGTGGATAGAATGAGTAAAGAGGTAGCGGCGTTTTTAGAAAATTAAACGATACAGTCAGTTTTTAAATTAAAACCCTAAATATAGCGCAGGGCTTACTGCGCTATTTTAGTTTTAAGTTACTCTACCAGTTCACTAACTACCAAGGGGCTGTTATGTAGCGTTTTATGCACAGGGCATTTGTCTGCTATTTCAAGCAAGCGCATGCGTTGTTCATCAGTTAAATCGCCTATCAGGGTGATTTTTCGGGTGATGGCCTCTAGATTGCCGGTTTTTTCACAACCATCACAATCTTGGTTGTAATTGCGGGTATGGTTGAGCTCTACTTTTATGTGCTCTAGCGGCAACTTTTTGCGACTTGCATACATGCGAAGTGTCATTGCAGTACAAGCTCCAAGCCCAGCGAGTAAATGATCATAAGGGTCTGGGCCTAAGTTTTTACCGCCGACATCGGTAGGCTCATCAGCAAGCCATGTATGGTTTTTAGTACTCACGTGCTGAGTGAATTTATGATCTTTTTCTTCAACTAATACACTGCCGTTAGTTAATTTTGCACTATAGGGTGTTTTATCGTATTCAACATAGCGATTAGCCCACGTAGCAATGACATCGGCTGCGTAGTTAGCGTCTTCTTTATTGCTGAGTAAGTGATCGGCATTATCTAAACTTATAAAGCTTTTTGGATGCTTGGCAGCGGCGTAAATTTTTTCGGCTTCACTAATATTCACGGTGGCATCAATAGGAGAGTGCATAACTAACAAAGCACGCTTAAGCTTACTTATATGGCTGTTATCGTATTTAGCGATGTCATCTATAAATTGTTTTTTAATCGTAAACTCTCGCCCGGCTAAACACACTTTTGCTTCACCCAATTGGTTTATTTCATCTAAATGAGCAGCAAAATTATGGGTAACGTGCTGAGCATCCGATGGCGCGCCTATAGTCGTAATGGCCGATACTTCAGGTATGTGCTCTGCTGCTGCAAGCACCGCAGCACCACCTAAACTGTGGCCTATCAATAACTGAGGTGCTTTAAAGTGTGTTCTTAAGTGATTGGCTGCAGCCACTAAGTCTTGAATGTTTGATGAAAAGTTACTGTTGGCAAAGTCACCATCGCTATTACCAAGCCCAGTAAAATCAAAGCGTAATACAGCAATGCCTTGCTGAGTGAGCGCGCGACTTATTCGTGTTGCAGCCGCTACATCTTTAGAGCAGGTAAAACAGTGAGCAAATAAGGCATAAAATTTCACTTCACCAGAGGGCTGTTCAAGTTGTCCAGCGAGTTCTAATTCACCGCTTTTAAAAGAAACTTTTTGTCGCATGTAGAGAGCCTTAACAAGTTGATATAGTGTGTGATGCTGATAAAGAAGAGATTGGTACGATGGGGTGAAAATTCAATACAAGCGTTATTTTGATCTTGATCAAGGCAGAGAAGGCTTGCTTATTGAGTGCGGACATATGTCCTTATAATTTCAAGGGGGTTTGTCTATCCTCGCACAGCATAAAAATGCAGCCTTTATTACTTGAATTAAGTAGTTAAGCTATATTTGAATGTAATACTAATTTCGTGTAGACCTGTGGCTTAAGCGAATTAGTAAATGGCTTCTAACAACCTACTTACTGGAATGTACCATGCAATTACCTACAGTTGATTATAAAGCGGACGATGCGGCTGCGCAATTTGTTGAATCGTTGAGAAATACTGGTTTTGGCGTATTAAAAAACCATCCTATTCCGCAATCTTTAGTTGAGTCTATTTATAAAAATTGGCAAGACTTTTTTAACTCAGAGCAAAAGCATGAGTTTTTATTTTCAAAAGAAACGCAAGATGGTTATTTTCCACCGTCGGTATCAGAAGTAGCTAAAGGCCATACGGTAAAAGACATTAAAGAGTACTTTCATGTTTACCCTAAAGGCCGTGTTCCTGCACAATTAGAAGCAGATGTACGTGAGTACTACCGTTTAGCTAATGAATTTGCGGCAACATTATTAAGCTGGGTTCAGGCTGAAGCGCCTGAAGAAGTCCGTGCTAAGTTCTCTATCGATTTAAAAGATATGATTGCCCAGTCTGAGCAAACGTTGTTACGTATTTTACATTACCCGCCAATGACAGGTGATGAAGAGCCTGGTGCTATTCGTGCTGCTGCGCACGGTGATATTAACTTATTAACCGTATTACCGGCGTCAAATGAGCCAGGCTTACAAGTACAAAAAACCGATGGCGGTTGGTTAGACGTGCCATGTGATTTTGGTAGTTTAATTATTAATATTGGTGACATGTTACAAGAAGCATCGGGTGGCTACTTCCCATCAACGATTCACCGTGTAATTAATCCATCGGGTAAAGCAACAACCAAATCACGTATTTCATTACCATTGTTTTTACACCCTCGTCCAGATGTGGTGTTATCTGATCGCTACACAGCAGATAGCTACTTACAAGAGCGTTTACGTGAGTTAGGTGTAAAATAATCTTTTAGCATTTGTAATGCTCAGGTAAATAAAAAGCGGCTGTTTAGCCGCTTTTTTAGTATTTGTGTTTATTGATTTGGCACAAAGTAAATAATGGCATGCATTCTGAGCTACTAAAGGTATAATGCGCGCAACTGGCCACTTTGGCCTAATTTGAAATAGAGAGTTTATATGAGTTTTGATGGTTTAGGTTTATCACAGTCTTTAGTTAATGCGGTTTTAGAAAAGGGCTATGAAACGCCAACGCCTATTCAGGCTCAAGCTATTCCAGCAATTATTGCACGTCGCGATGTAATGGCCGCAGCGCAAACCGGTACCGGTAAAACCGCTGGTTTTACTTTGCCGCTTATTGAGCGTTTATCGTCGGGCACTAAAGCAAAAAGTAATCATGTTCGTGCGCTTATTTTAACGCCAACCCGAGAGCTTGCCTTGCAAGTAAGCGAAAACGTTGAAGAATATGCTAAGCATTCAAACGTGAGTTCGTTTGTTGTTTACGGTGGTGTTAAAATTAACCCACAAATGCAGCGCCTGCGCAAAGGGGTTGATATTTTAGTGGCGACACCAGGGCGTTTAATTGATTTACACAATCAAAACGCGGTTAAATTTGATAGCGTTGAAGTACTGGTTTTAGATGAAGCCGACCGTATGTTAGACATGGGCTTTATCCATGACATTAAACGCTTAATTGCAAAAATGCCTGAAAAGCGTCAAAACTTAATGTTCTCAGCAACGTTTTCGGATGATATTCGCGCGTTGGCAAAAGGGTTAATTAACGACCCCGTTGAAATTTCAGTCGCTGCCAAAAACACCACTGCTAAAAGCGTGACTCAATGCGTGTACGCAGTAGATAAAGCGAGTAAAACAGCCTTATTAAGCCATTTAATTCGTAGCAACGATTGGCAACAAGTACTGGTATTTAGCCGTACTAAACACGGTGCTAACCGTTTAGTTAAGCAACTGGAACGCGATGATATTGTTGGCGCGGCAATCCATGGTAATAAATCTCAGGGCGCGCGTGTTAAAGCATTGGAAGGCTTTAAAAGTGGTGAAGTGCGCGTATTAGTGGCAACCGACATTGTTGCTCGTGGTCTAGACATTGTTGAATTACCGCATGTTGTAAACTACGACTTACCTAATGTATATGAAGATTATGTTCACCGTATTGGCCGAACTGGTCGTGCGGGAGCATCAGGGCATGCTATTTCATTTGTAACGGTTGACGATGCAGTAGATTTATACGGCATTGAGCGCTTTATTGGCGAGCTAATTCCACGTGCTGAAGAAGAAGGTTTTGAACCGGCTAACCCTGTTGCAGAGCGCGCACTCGATGCACGCCCGTTACCGGCTAAAAAGCCAAAGAAAAAACAACCATTTAATAAGCCTAAATCAGATAGCAGCAAACCTAACAGCAAAAAGCCTAACAATGGTGGCAATGGTACAGGCCCACGTCGTGGTGGCTCTAAAAAGCCAGCAGCTAAAACCGATGATAATGCACAAAACCCATGGGCAAAGCGTCAATCGGTTGGGGGGAATGGTCAACGCCGTCGTCGTCCAGCAAATAACGACTAATTAGGTTTAGTTCGCTTTAATAAAAAACGCGCTTACTTTTACTGGTAGCGCGTTTTTTAATGCCTATTTTAAAGCTTTACTAACCGATTAAATAATTAACTGCTAATCCTACAAATAAAGTAACACTGACGCTCAGTAACGTTCCTAGCATCACATATTCAGTGAGTTGTTTATCTTTGCTGGCACTTAAGTCGCCAAATCTAAACACCGATTTGGCGGCAATTAAAAACCCAAGCCCTGCAAACTGATCTAATAAAATAAATGTCAGCATAAGTACTCTTTCAAGCATACCAATACTTTGCCCTGCTAAAGGGAGGCTACCATCACTAGAGAAGTGATTAGTCAAACGCTCTAACATCATTCTTATAAATACCGCACTGGGGCTTAAAATAATAAGGTAACCAGCTATAACCCACAGTACTTTTTCGTTGTGCAATAACGCCATTACATTGTCAGTAAATTGCTGATCGTCAGTGAGCCAAATACTTATCGCAATAATGACAATGATATGTGCAATTTGGTCTAATAAAAAAGGCACTACGCCTTTATTTGAATACGATTTAGCAATATCAATAAAGTAGTGACTGATCATAATAATAGCGGTGGCCAGTAATACACTACTCAGTTGTTGCCAGCCAAAGCTATATTCCCAAAGTGCAACAACTATTGCACTGGTAACTCCGTGAACCAATACATGGTAATAAAGTTTTTTTGCTTTAAAATGACGGCTGTTTCTGTCGTTTACCCAACTCATGGGTTGCCAATAAAAATCAGCGAGTAGATGGCCAATAATCAGTGCGACGAGCAATAGTGAAAATTCCATTAGTCATGTCCTTGCTGTATAGCTTTAAGCCTTTGTTGCGCATATAAAATAAACCGTTCTACCAGCTGGTAGTTAGCAAGATTAAGTAGCTTAGTAACGTTTTCGCGGCTGGTGTTGAGCTCTTTAGCTAAGGCTGCATGGTTGTTATTAGTATGGGTTAAATACACATACAAAGCATTTGCTTGTTTTTGGGTTATTTTACACAGTAATACATCGACAAACGCTAAGTTTAGCTTGAAGCTCTCATCAACCGATTGATCTGCAATAGCAAATGTAAAACGCTGGTTTGTCATTTTATCTAATCCCTGCCCAGAGAGAGTAAACGCTGAGCCTGTAGCGGTTTTTGTACTCGTACCCGGGTTATCTATGTGGCCCAATGCCATACTTTGGCGCAATTCATAGCCGGCAGATTTTAACTGTAAATAGATAAGAATAGCGGTGGTAACTAACTGTTCACTTTTATCGAGTTGCAGTTGAAATGCATCCCCACGGTAAATATCCCAAGATGTTGTTTTATTGCAATTTGCACGTAAACTTTGCTCTAGCTGGTAAAGCATGGCATCGTATTGTTGTTTAGGTATTTTTTGCGATTTAATAATATCGCCGCTGATCACACCAATCATAAAAATCCAGATAGATTATTTATATGTAACTAAATTTGGTTACATTGTTAAATGTAACCGTATTTGGTTACATTGGGTTTGGTAACTAATTTAGGTTACTTAACACGCAATTGCAAGTATTACTCATTAGGACATAATAATGACCTCACAACAAAGCAGTAAACCTCGTGTAGGTATTTTTGTCGATGTACAAAATATTTATTACACCTGTCGCGAAAGCTACGGTAAAAACTTTGATTACAATGCCTTTTGGCGAATGATAGAGCAACAATACGATATTGAATGTGCGTTTGCTTATGCAATATACCGAGGTGATGAAAAGCAAAATCAGTTTCAAAATATTTTGCGCGCTATTGGCTTTGAAGTAAAACTAAAACCCTTTATTCAACGCCGTGACGGCAGTGCCAAAGGCGATTGGGATGTAGGTATAACCATAGATATGCTAGAGCAGGGAAAGCAGCTTGATAAGGTTATTTTACTCTCGGGTGACGGTGACTTTGCGTTATTACTTGGGCACTTAAAAAATCAATACAATGTTCCGTGTGATGTATACGGTGCTGATAAATTAACCGCAGAGGTACTTAAGCAAAGTGCTGAGCAATTTCATTTAATTGACAATCAGTTACTACTTTAAAAAGTATAAGTATTGTATTTTTGATTTATTTTTGAGCAGAATGTTTGCGTTGATCATGAGAGTATTTAATACAACGGGTGCATAGATTAATTAAGCCTAATTTAGGCTTTTTTTATGGCGATAATAAATTGGGTTTAGTGGATGAGTATGGTAATTTTAAGATTCAATTAGTATCAAGGAATTACATGCTTAACTACAGTAATATGCCATTAGACAGAGGCTCAAATGCGCGCAAAGACCCTACTTGGGTAGACGCAAAAAAAACAGCAGACAGTTTATGGCTTTTAGTTAAAGGCAATCACACCTTATTTGCTAACAGTAGCCCTGAGGTGGTGTATTTAGCTTACCAACAAGTGGCGCATTTAGATTTAACGCAGGCTATTCTTTTAGGATCAAATAAACAGGATAATGCCGTATTTGCGCTAGACGTAACTGCACTCGAAGAGTCGTTATTAGCAACGATTGTTGGTGATGCCAAGTTTGCAGATATTCGTCAATATGGTACTCAAGTAGCACTTGAAGATGGCTCAAATGCAGCGCTTGCTCGTGGGTTGTGTTACTGGCATGCCACTCATAGTTTTTGTGGTCGCTGTGGTACCAAAAATCACTTAGTTGAAGGGGGGCATTCACGTTTATGCGACAACGCAGCCTGTATGCACCAAACTTTTCCGCGTACCGATCCAGCCGTTATTATGGTAGTAACTAAAACATTTTCTGATGGGATTGAACGCTGCTTATTGGGTCGCCAAGCAACTTGGCCTAAAGGTCTGTATTCCTCACTTGCCGGGTTTGTCGACCCAGGTGAAACCCTTGAACAAACCGTGATCCGAGAAGTAAAAGAGGAAGCGGGTATTACCGTGGAGAAAGCAGAGTATATTGCTTCTCAACCTTGGCCGTTTCCTTCATCAATCATGCTTGGTTTTATTGCCACAGCAAGCAGTGATGAAATAAGCACAGAGCAAGATGAACTTGAAGATGCACGATGGTTTTCTCGCCAAGAACTTGCGCAATTTAAAGATTGGCAACACGAGGGGGAGCATTTAAAGCTACCTAGAGCTGATTCGATTTCGCGTTATTTAATTGAATATTGGCGTACTCAGATAGAAGGATGAATCATGTCGAGCAAAAATAAAAATACCCAATTAGTGTCATCTGGGCGCAAAAAAGCGTACACCCATGGCGTAGTTAATCCAGTGATACAGCGCGCTTCAACGATTGTGTTTGATTCTGTGAGTGAGCTTAAAGAAGCGGCTAAAACACGTGGCGACAAAACCTTGTTTTATGGCCGCAGAGGGACGACCACTCATTTTGCTCTGCAAGAGGCAATTACCGAACTCGAAGGCGGTGAGGGCTGTGTGTTATACCCATGTGGCGCGGCAGCGATAAGCCAAACTCTGTTATCGTTTTTAAAGTCCGGTGATCATATTTTAATAGTGGACACTGTTTACGAGCCAACCCGTGATTTTTGCGACAAGATATTAGCTGGGTTGGGTATTAGTACGACCTATTATCCGCCAATGATTGGCGCAGACATAAAAGAGTACATTCAAGACAATACCAAAATGTTGTTTTTAGAGTCTCCGGGTTCAATTACTATGGAAGTTCAAGACGTTCCCGCCATGGTAAAAGTGGCAAACAATCATAATGTAATGACAGTGCTTGATAACACCTATGGCAATGGCTTGCATTATCGTCCGCTTGAACATGGTGTTGATATTAGTATTCAAGCCGCCACCAAATATATTGTTGGCCACTCTGATGTGATGATGGGGGTTGCTGTAGCTAATAAAAAGTATTGGCCAACACTTCGTGAACACTCTTATTTACTCGGGCAATGCACCAGTGCAGATGATGCGTATTTAGCACTACGAGGCTTGCGTACCATGGCAGTGCGATTAAATCAGCATGAAAAAGCCGCGCTAGAAGTAGCAAAATGGCTTGAGCAACATGCGTTGGTTGATCATATTCGTCATCCTGCGTTTACAACATGCCCAGGCCATGAATTTTTCAAACGCGATTTTGACGGCAGTAATGGTTTATTTTCGTTTGTAATGAAAGCGGGTAATCAACACGCCATAGATGCTTTTTTAGATAGCTTACAACATTTCAAAATGGGCTTTTCGTGGGGGGGCTTCGAGAGCTTAGTAACGGCAAACCTATCAATGAAAGGGCTGCGCTCGCAAACAGGATGGGAGCATGGACCTGTTATTCGTTTGCACATTGGTTTGGAAGATGTTGAAGATTTAATTGCCGACTTACAGCAAGCATTAGCTATTTATGAGCAACATTTATAATTACTAATTGTTTAAATTACATTATTTGTTACAAAGCCTACCTCTGAGTAGGCTTTTTTTTGCTAGCAATTCAACGTGTTTACACTTAGTGTTGTTAAATAACGCTTATTTTAAAGTATGAACAACGTCATTAAGGATAGTCAATGGCAACACCATCACCAGTTAACGTAGGGCGCTTAACCCAAATCGCGGGTTTTGAGCTGGTACGTATGTTTTTAACTAAACGAGGGCTTATTGCACTGGCGGCTTTTGCGCTAGTGTGGCTTGTTATTTTACGTTACCCCATAGGCCAAGCTGTAGGTATAATCAGCTCGCCAGACTTTGAACAAATAGCCCGTGATATTTCCGGCTCTATTGGATTAAGTAAGTTACTTGATTGGCCTGAAGCCGAATTTGCTATGTATTGGCTTATTGCTTTGTATAGTTTTCCTGTTTTTAGCTTATTTATTTGTAGTGATCAAACCGTCGGTGACAGAGAGCGCGGTACGCTAAGGTTTTTATCATTACGCTCAACTCGCTTTGAAATACTCTTTGGTCGATTTTTAGGGCAGTTAGCGGTACTAACCTGTTTAGTTGGCATCACGCTTATAGCGACATTGGCGGTGCTCGGGTTTCGCGAGCCGAGCTTACTTGCTGGTGGCCTTGGTCGTGCTGTTTCAATATTTTTAATACTTATTGTTACTTTTACGCCGTTTGTAGCCTTAATGAGCTTAATTAATACTTTTGCGAGCTCATCTCGCTTATCTATTGTGTTAGCCATTTTATATTTTACAGCCGGCGGCATTATTGTTGGATTACTGGAGTGGCAAATACCCGCATTAAGTGTGCTTGATTATTTATTCCCTGGTGTGCAAATAGAGTTATTAGCTGGACAAAACTTACCGTTATTGAGCGCTTTGGCTATTCCTTTAGTGCAAACAGCGGTGTTACTTGCAGTTGCTCAACGTATTTTTGCAAGGAGCTCATTATGAAATCATTAATAACAGGGCGTAATTTAAGTAAATCATACGGCTCAAAACTGGCTCTTGATAATGTGAATTTTGAGATTCAAAAAGGCGCGCCAGTTGCATTAGTTGGCCCTAATGGCGCAGGGAAAACCACTTTATTTAGTTTGTTGTGTGGCTATATCGCACCTAGCATGGGTGAGCTTGAAATACTCGGCCATAAACCAGGTAGCGCAGCTTTATTTAATAAAGTGAGTGCGTTACCACAAGATGCACAGCTAGATCCGCGTTTTAATATAGATAAACAACTCAGCTTTTATGCCAAGCTCCAAGGTATGAGCACCAAGCAAAGCCAAATAGAGGCACTTCGAGTATTAGATTTAGTGGGTCTTAGCGAGGTTGCAAAAAACCGCGCAGGGGACTTATCTCACGGTATGCGCAAGCGTGTAACCATAGCACAAGCATTAATTGGTTCACCGCAAATTGTAATGTTAGATGAAGCCACCGCAGGGCTTGATCCGATTCATGCCAGAGAGGTCAGAGAGCTGGTGTCTGAGCTGTCGTCTCAAGCGACGTTTATTTTAAGCTCTCATGATTTAACTGAACTAGAACGACTTTGCTCCCAAGTACTACATTTAGATAAAGGCATATTAAGCGAGCATCAAACTAAAGCGGCGAATACTGATAAGCACTTTTATACCTTAATGCTAAGTGAAGCATATCAAAATGTGGAGCAACAACTACAAGCAATTGAGTGTGTGAGCCGTGTTTATATGAGCCAACATAAAGAGTATGTGATTGAGTATCAACCAACTAGCGATTCACTTGACATCGCGCTATTGCAATTTTGCCACCAACATAATTGGCAGTATAGGCAGTTAGTAAATGGTCATACTCTAGAAAATCAAATATTTAAACAGGAGAAACTGTAATGGGATTATTTAGTGGTTTAATGGGTAACGCCAGTGAAGTGGATGACGCCGATTTAGAAAAAGTATTGGCTAATACGCTTATTGAAGGTGAGCGAGTTGAAAAGGCGTATAAAGTAGTTCGTGATATGTTTATCTTTAATAGGGTCTGTTAACCTTTGCGGATTACAATTTGTTCAAACTAGGGGCGGTTTAATCGCGGCGCGAGGTTTGTAACCTAGTGGGCTAAGTAAAAACCGAGCAACAAAGAGTAAATCGCCCCTAGGCAGAACCCTTCGGGCAGCGCCTGTTTGGCATTGATGCTGCGTTATCGCCTATTTATGTGGAATAACCACACCACATAGGCTCTGCCTTGCCTAAACACCAAACAGACTGCTGCAAATTTAATCTTGAAAGGTCAACAGACCCTAATAAGCGACTAATTTTATTAGATAAACAAGGTGTGACTGGTTCTAAAATGGAAATGATCAGTATTGCTTACTCTAAGATAACTAAATTCAGTAAAGAGAGTGCGGGGCACTTTGATTTAGATGCAGAACTGAAAATTTGGGTTGGATCTGATCCAAACCCTATCAGCAAGGACTTTAAAGCAGGTGATAACATAAATGATGTTTATAGGATAATCAGCCAGTATTCATTATAGAAACAAACAAAAATCGGTGTAAAATTAAAGTAATTGTTTACAGCTTGTTGCGATTACTTTAACATAAATTACTCCAACACTTTCTTACAAATTCCCTAACAAATACAATTGCTTGATTCAGTTTTTGTTCAGTTTCGCGGCGTTAGCATACCCCCACTTTAGCAATGTAGTTAAAGTACAAAAACAATGTACATAGGGATGTTTCATTATGAAAAAGTTAGCAATTATTATTTCAGGTCTTTTATTATCAAGTGCTGCACACGCTGCAGATAGCTATCAATCAATCAGTAACTTAAGCTACGCAGAGATTGATAACAACGATACGATCAGCGTGGACTCAACTTACTACTTCTCTCCTAAAAGCACACTAGGTCCATACGACCAATTCGAATACATCAACAAGCAAAGCAACGTATTTGGTAGCTACGCTGATGACGATTTTGGCGATGTGACTGCTATTGGTGGTGAATACTTCGTTGAAGATTTTGTGGTTGGTGCGTCTTACCAAAATGCTGATTACAACTCTAACAACGAGTTATATACACTTTCTGCTGGTTATTTCTTTAACCCAGATTTACTTGCAAAAGTAAGATTTGTTGATCAAAAAGATGGTGATAACGTTACATTCTTTTCTTTAGCATACAACCACATGCTAAATGATACAGATTACGTAGGTATCACTGTTGAATCAGACGATGATTTTGATTCTCGTTCAGTAGCTGCTAAATACTTTGTTGATTTACAACAAGGTAACTACTTAACAGTAGAAGGTACATTTGTAAGCCTTGACGAAGCAGATGACCAATGGAACGTAGAAACAAACTACTACTTCTCTAAAGCGACTTCTGTATTTGCATCTTACGATAAAGAAGACAACTACAGCTTTGGTGCTCAACACTTCATCAATAAAAACATTGGTTTAAAAGTGGGTTACGGCAACAACGCAGATGACTCAGATTACGATGCTTACTTTGCTAACATGCGTTTTCAGTTTTAATTGAGCGTTTAATCGCATAAACTAAAACCAGTTAAGTAGTAAAAAGCCCACATTTGTGGGCTTTTTGCTGTGTGTAATAAACATGTAACTCTACTTATAGCTATATTTTAATTTTAACGGAATCGGCTCAGCATTTCGTGGCCCCCTCTGACACCCCATTGTATTTAAATTAAGATCGGTCATAATTAAATCAATGTTTTTATAACTGTAAAGGAATGTGCTTATGTCAGTATTTATTATATTACTGGTTGTGGTGATCGTGGTATTTGCGATTAAAGATATCCGCCTTAATTTAATTACCCGACCTACTTTTAAAATGTTTAAAAAAGTATTACCGCCATTATCGCAAACAGAGCGAGAAGCCATGGAAGCGGGCGATGTTTGGTGGGATGGCGAGCTATTTAGTGGTGATCCTGATTGGCAAAAATTACACAACTATCCGCGTCCGCAGTTAAGTGAAAAAGAAACTGCATTTATTGAAAATCAGGTTGAAGCGTTATTAGCTATGCTTGATGACTATAAAATAGTACAGAAAGATAAAGACTTACCCAAAGAGGTTTGGGACTTTTTAAAAACCGAAGGGTTTTTTGCAATGATCATCCCAGAAAAATTTGGGGGTCTTGAATTCTCTGCTATTGCTAATTCCACCATAGTGTCAAAAATAGCGACTAAAAGCTTAACAGCCGCCGTGACGGTCATGGTACCCAATAGCTTAGGTCCTGGTGAGTTATTACTGCACTACGGAACAACTGAGCAACAAGAGCGCTGGCTACCTAGCCTTGCAAAAGGCGACGATGTGCCTTGTTTTGCATTAACGGGCCCTGAGGCTGGCTCAGATGCTGGCAGTATTCCTGATTCTGGTGTGGTGTGCAAAGGCGAGCATGACGGTAAGGAAGTGTTGGGGCTGCGTTTAAATTGGTCAAAACGCTATATCACACTTGCGCCAGTTGCGACTGTGTTAGGGCTTGCATTTAAAATGTATGACCCAGAAGGCTTGTTAGGCGATAAAAAAGAGCTTGGCATTACGTGTGCACTCATTCCAACCGATCACCCAGGAGTTAAAACCGGCGAGCGGCATTACCCCCTAAATATGGCGTTTATGAATGGCACAACGTATGGTGAAGATGTATTTATTCCGCTTGATTGGATTATAGGTGGTCAGCAAGGGGCTGGGCGCGGTTGGCGCATGTTGGTTGAGTGTTTAAGTGCAGGGCGTGGTATTTCGTTACCGGCATTAAGCACTGCAACAGGGCATTTAGCGGCTAAAATGACTTCGGCTTATTCTGTTGTTCGACAACAGTTTGGTGTGTCAATTGGTCAATTTGAAGGGGTTCAAGAAGGGTTAGCACGTATTGGTGGCCTAACTTATGCGCTGGAATCGTGCAGATTAATGACAGCTGGTGCTATTGATTTAAAACTAAGTCCATCAGTAGTAACAGCTATTGCAAAATACCATATGACCGAAATGGGTCGAACAGTAATGAATGATGCGATGGACATTCATGCAGGTAAAGGGATTCAGGTTGGGCCTAATAACTATTTAGCACATGGCTATATGGGTATTCCGGTTTCGATTACGGTTGAGGGCGCTAATATTTTAACTCGTAATTTAATGATATTTGGCCAAGGCGCTACTCGTTGTCATCCGTTTGTATTAAAAGAAATGGAAGCGGCTTCAATGGAAGATGATGACGCGGCATTAGAGCAATTTGATGGTCTATTGATGAACCACATAGTGTTTGCTATTAGCAATGCTAGCATGGCTTTAGTGCATGGTTTAACTCGCAGCCACTTTGCCAAAGCGCCTGTGTGCGGAGAAACCGCGGCCTACTATAAACAATTAGGGAGAATGAGCCGAGGACTTGCGTTTACAACAGATGTTGCAATGTTGATGTTAGGTGGTGAACTTAAACGCAAAGAAATGATATCGGCACGTTTAGGCGATGTATTAAGTCATTTGTATATTGCTTCTACCGTGTTAAAACGTTTTGAAGATGAAGGGCGTCAACAAGCTGATTTACCTTTTGTTAAGTATGCAATAGAGACGTCATTATATGAAATAGGTCAAGCATTTGACGGCTTCTTTAAAAATTTCTCTAACCCGGTGGTTAACTTTGCCCTTAAACGCATTGTGTTTCCGTTAGGCAATCATTATCACAAACCAAGTGATACCACTTCACAAAGTATTTGTGAACACATGACGCAACCTGGTGTGTTTAGAAATAGGCTTACTCATTTGTGTTACATCGATGAGAACGCCGGCACTGGGGTGATGGAAAATGCTTTTTTAGCGATGCACGACATGCAAAATCAATTTAAACAGTTAAAACAGTGGCAACGAAAAGGTAAGGTACCTGCTACTTTTGATATTGGAAAAGCTATTGATTACGCTCTTGAGCATGAATTACTCACTAAGTATGATGCTGAGGCTATGCATCATGCTAACAGATTGCGAATGCAGGCTATTGCGGTAGATAACTTTAAATCTGAAGATATCTAACCTGATGCCAAAGCAATAAAGAAGATAAAAGTAAAAAAGCCTTAAGTTTATAACTTAAGGCTTTTTTGTGTTTATTTATTTTTTAGATTGAACGCTGATCAGCGCCCGTAAGGATCAGCGACGATTTTATCTACGTACCATTTGCCTTTTATTTTTAGCATTTCGATAGTGCGAAAATCGTCAATTTTTTTACCGTTAAAATAACCAGTAAATACAATGTTTATTCTTGCCTTATTGCCGTATTGTTCGCGCAGACTTGAATTTGACATATCAATTTCAATTACCACTTCATCGTACTGTAAATTAATAAGACTGCGGGCAAACTGTTTTGCTGTACCGTACGATTTCATTATGCGGGATAATGTAGGGGTCGCGAAATTGCTGGCTTTTTGCAAGTTATGCTGATTATAAAGCGCATCAAAATACACCGTGGCGGTATCGCCTGGGCGATCATTATCTATGTACTGGTCTTTAGGTTTAGTATTTTCATTACAGCCAACGATCAAAATACTAAAGATGAGCACAAAAGTGGTTAAAATTGTTTTCATATTTGGTCAGGTTGATTACTCATACATAAAGTGTGTGATGGAATGCTGCGGATGTAAAGAGGATAGTACTAAATAGGTGTTAACTTATAGGGAAAGTAATAAAAAAGGATGTTTAAAAACATCCTTTTTTAATAATGTAGTCTGATTATTGAACAAGCTCTTGCTCGGAAAACTCTTCATCAAACATTGGGCTTGATAAATAACGCTCTGTTGCACTTGGTAAAATAACCACAATATTTTTATCTGCGTTTTCAGGACGTTCAGCAATACGTTTTGCTGCAACCACGGCTGCACCCGATGAAATACCGACTAAAATCCCTTCTTTTTTCATTAGCTCGTGACACATTGCGATACATTCTTCATTAGACACTTGCTCTACACCATCAATTATTGATAGGTCTAAGTTCCCTGGAATAAAGCCTGCACCAATCCCCTGTATTTTATGTGGCCCTGGTTTTACCTCTTCACCGGCAAGTGTTTGGCTAATTACTGGCGAGTGGCTTGGCTCTACAGCTATTGATTTTACATTAAGGCCTTTCTCTTTTTTAAGATAACGACTAACACCTGTAATAGTGCCGCCAGTACCAACACCTGCAACAAAGAAATCGATTTTGCCATCAAGTGCATTAAAAATTTCTGGGCCCGTTGTTTCAAAGTGAATTTTAGGGTTTGCTGGGTTCTCGAACTGTTGTAGCAAAATAAACTTATCTGGATCTGCTGCTTGAATTTCTTTGGCTTTAGCAATAGCGCCGTTCATGCCTTTAGCGCCATCTGTGAGCACTAGGTTAGCACCGAGTGCCTTTAATAGTTTACGACGTTCTAAGCTCATGGTGTTTGGCATAGTCAGCGTTAGTTTGTAGCCGCGAGAGGCCGCAACAAATGCTAAAGCAATACCAGTGTTACCTGATGTCGGCTCTATTAGCTCTTTTTCTTTGGTAAGTTGACCTGATTTTTCAGCTTCCCAAATCATTGATGCACCAATACGGCATTTAATACTAAAGCTAGGGTTACGTGATTCAACTTTAGCGTATACATTCCCACCTGTAACACGGTTAAGTTTTACCAACGGTGTGTTACCGATGCTTAGTGAGTTATCTTCAAAAATAGTAGACATAATGTTCCTTTAGGTACAATCTGATCAACACGTTAACAGCTATCCTGTTAACTTTATAAGCCTACTTTACTGTGAGATAAAAAAAGTTAAAGTAAGCTTTGGCTATAACATATATTAATTACGCTTATAACGGATTGAACTAAAAATCCAACCTGTTAATTTTTTAGTTATTAAAAAGGCGAACATATGCCATTTGTTCACCTTTAACTTTATACGTTATTTCTTGTTTATGTAGTCGTTATTTAAACAAATCAACGGTACTCACTTATATTTTGTTGGTTAATTGTGCAAATGAACTGTGGTTGAACAGTTTTATGACACAAACTATTCAAAACATGATAAAAACACACTATCTAAATTCAATAAAGTAATCACCATGAAGTTAATCTTAAAATTAATTGCCGGTATTGTGGCCGGTATTTTAGTCGGGCTCTATATTCCCTTAACTGGCGTTGAGCTTTTATATACAGTAAAAGAGCTTATTGGCCAGCTTATTAGTTTTACAATTCCACTGATTATTTTGTTTTTTATTGCCTCAGGTATTGCTGGGCTACCTAAAGGATCAGGCCATCTATTGGGGAAAACGGTCGGTTTTGCGTATGGCTCAACAATTATAGCCGGTACTTTAGCGTTTTTATTAGTGACAGCGGTTATTCCGTTCTTAAGCGGTGGTATTTCATTTGAAGCCGAAGCAGTCACTGAGGTAGGTAGCTTTATTGACTTAGAAATTCCACCGTTAATGGGTGTTATGACAGCTTTAGTCACAGCTTTTGTCTTTGGTATTGGTATGAGTCAGCTTGGATTAGACACATTAAAAACTGTGTCGGATCAGGGGCGCGACATTATTGATGGTTTACTATCAAAAGTAATTATTCCGGCATTGCCGTTTTACATTGCGGGTGTATTTGCTGAAATGACTGTCGCAGGTACCGTTGTCGACACATTACAAGCATTTGGTGTAGTGTTAATTGCTGCGTTAGTTATGCATTGGCTATGGTTGAGTGTGCTTTATATTGTATCGGGCCTGTTACTTAAACGTAATCCTATTGAGCTAATTAAAAATATGTTACCTGCGTACTTTACTGCACTAGGAACCATGTCGAGCGCGGCAACCATTCCAGTTTCTTTGCAATCAAGTAAAGCCAATAACGTAAAAGAAGATGTAGCTAACTTTACCGTGCCATTATGCGCCACTATTCATTTATCTGGATCAACAATTACCATTGTAACCTGTGCCATGGCTGTGATGTATTTATCGCCTAGCATGGAAATACCTTCACTAATGGCTATGCTGCCATTCATTATGATGTTAGGTGTAGTGATGATTGCAGCGCCAGGTGCACCAGGTGGTGCGGTAATGTCGGCATTAGGTTTACTAACGAGCATGCTAGGTTTCAACGAAGGTGCAGTGGCACTAATGATTGCACTTTACTTAGCGCAAGATAGCTTCGGTACTGCGTGTAATGTAACGGGTGATGGTATTATTGCTTTATGGGTTGACCGTTTTAGTGAAAAAGCGTCAGCTTAAATCACTATCGCGTATTTACCTGCTTTTGGTAAATACGCTTTAATTATATTGGTCATGATGACCGGCGGCGAAAGCATAATATTAGTTATGGTTTCGTCGTATGTATGCTAATGTTGAAAATTAATTTTGTTAACTTGCATCTTATTAGGCTAGTGAGGGTGTTCCATTGATTAACGTACTTTTAGTTGATGACCATGAACTTGTTCGCACAGGGATCAGACGTATTCTTGATGATATACGTGGTTTTAAAGTGATAGGTGAAGCTAAAACAGGCGAAGAGGCTGTGCAGTTTTGCCGTCAGCATGCGCCAAATATAGTGTTAATGGATATGAACATGCCTGGTATGGGCGGGCTTGAGGCAACTAAAAAGATTTGCCGTTACTGTCCTGATGTAAAAATTATTGTCCTTACTGTTAATTGCGAAGACCCATTTCCAAGTAAGGTAATGCAAATTGGTGCTCATGGTTTTTTAACCAAAGGTGCTGGGTCTGATGAAATGGTTCGCGCTATACGTTGTGTGCACGCAGGACAACGTTATATTGCTCCAGAAATAGCACAACAGATTGCACTGGCTCAAGTAACTGGTAGAACTGATGAAAATCCATTTCAAAGCCTATCTGAGCGTGAACTACAAATTATGTTGATGATCACCAAAGGTGAAAAAGCACAAGATATTGCTGAGCGCTTAAATTTAAGTTCTAAAACAGTAAACAGTTATCGCTATCGCATGTTTGAAAAGCTTAACGTAGGAGGCGATGTAGAGCTTACTCATTTAGCCATACGTTACAAAATGATTGATATAGATATCTCTTACTAGTCCGTATATATGTCTGAATTTGATCATGTCCAGTTTTTAAAAACATTATCGAGTGAGCCTGGCGTTTATCGCATGCTCGATAATGACAACCAAGTTATCTATGTCGGTAAAGCTAAAAGTTTAAAAAAGCGGGTAAGTAGTTACTTTCGCAGCAATATTACCGACAGCAAAACCCGTGTTTTAGTAAGTAACATTTGTAATATTGAAGTCACGCTTACTAATACAGAGACAGAAGCTTTACTGCTCGAAAACAACCTCATTAAAAAATATCAGCCACGTTATAATATTTTGTTACGTGATGATAAGTCGTACCCTTACATACTGCTCACTAATCATAAGCATCCGCGCTTAGCCTTTCATCGTGGAAGTAGAAAAGTAAAAGGCGAATACTTTGGTCCGTTTCCAAGCGCTGGAGCTGTTTCAGAAAGTTTGCGGTTAATGCAAAAGATCTTTCCTGTGCGTCAATGCGAAGATGCTTACTACCGTGCGCGAAGTCGTCCTTGCTTACAGTATCAATTAAAACGCTGCTCTGCGCCGTGTGTAAATAAAGTTTCTGAAGATGAATACGCACAGCAAGTTAATTATGTCCGTAAGTTTTTAACTGGTAAATCTCATGAAGTAATAGCCGATCTAATCGCTAAAATGGAAAGAGCCAGTGAGCAGCTTAATTTTGAACTCGCAGCTAAAGTACGTGACCAAATTATGTTACTGCGTAAAATGCAGGAGCAGCAATCTATCTCTGGCAATTTTGCGGAAATGGATGTGGTCGGCTTTGCCCATTTAAACGGTTTAAATGGGATTCATTTATTGATGATCCGCGATCATAAAGTGCTGGGTAGTAAAACTTATTTTCCAAAGGTACCTAAAGACTCACAGGAGCAAGAAATATTAACCTCTTTCTTGGGTCAGTATTATTTAGCGCCAGGTGCTACAGGGCGTATTGCCAAAGAAATTATTTTACCGTTTGAAATAGAAGAAAGTGATGCACTAGGTGAAGCCTTGACCCAAATTAGTGAACGTAAGGTATCGCTTAAAGTGGTAACCCGTGGTGAGCGAGCACAGTACTTACAGTTAGCGAATAAAAATGCATTAAATAGCATTACGGTTAAGCAAAGCACTCAAGACTCTATAAACAAGCGTTATGCGCAATTAAAGGCCACTTTACGCCTTGATGATATCAATCGCATGGAATGTTTTGATATCAGTCACACCATGGGTGAAAACACAGTGGCCAGCTGTGTTGTATTTGACTCTCAAGGGCCAAATAATAAAGAATATCGTCGTTATAACGTGACGGGCATCACTGGCGGTGATGATTACGCCGCTATGGAATTTGCACTAAACAAACGTTATAACAAGCTGGTTGATGAAGATAAAATTCCCGATGTTATTTTTATCGATGGTGGTAAAGGGCAATTAGGTAGAGCGGAGCAATATTTCGAAAACTGGCCGCATACCAAAATGCCGTTATTAGTTGGGGTTGCAAAAGGCACTAGCCGTAAGCCAGGCCTTGAAACCTTGCTTATAGATGGTGGGCGTAAGACAATCCCTATGGATTCTGATGCACCAGCACTGCATTTGATTCAGCATATACGCGATGAATCGCATCGTTTTGCAATTGCAGGCCACCGTAACAAGCGCCAAAAACAGCGTACTCAGTCGTTATTAGAAGAAATAGATGGCGTTGGTTCAAAGCGTCGACAAACATTATTAAAATATTTAGGGGGCATGCAAGGCGTAAAAGCTGCTAATATAGAACAGCTAAAGAAAGTTCCTGGGATCAGTCCTGACATGGCTGAGAAGATATTTAACCATTTGCATGACAAGGGCTAGCCCTATGTGCGAATATAGAAAAAAAGACATATCCAAGTAGTTATGTGGAATATTCCAAACACACTCACAACGTTTAGACTCTTTCTTATCCCCATTTTTTTGGTGATATTTTATATGCCTTATTCATGGGCATTCTTTGTTGCTGCCTTTATTTTTTGGCTGGCTTCGATCACAGATATACTTGATGGCTATTTAGCCCGTAAACTTGAGCAATCAACGCCTTTTGGTGCATTTTTAGACCCTGTTGCTGATAAAGTAATGGTGTGTGCTGCCTTGGTTGCATTATCTGAGCATTACCAATCTTTGTATATGACCATACCCGCGCTTATTATTATTAGCCGTGAAATTGTTATATCGGCGCTACGCGAATGGATGGCTGAACAGGGGAAACGCGGTAACGTAGCTGTATCCGATATGGGTAAGTTAAAAACCGCAGCTCAAATGTTAGCCATTATCGGTTTAATTTGGCAGTACGATAGCTGGATGATGTATTTAAGTTATGGCTTGCTTTATATAGCCACATTTTTAACGCTTAGTTCTATGGTGCAATATTTAGTTGCAGCATGGGGAGAATTGACCAAAAATTGATTGTAAACGTCTAATAACGCACCATTTTAGATAAAAAATAATCAAACAGTTCAAAAGTAGCATTTTTTGTGTTGACGCGTTTAATAATCTCTGTAGAATGCGTCCGTGTTGAGAGGGCATAGCCCCCTAGATAAACATAAAGCGGCACTAGCTCAGTTGGTAGAGCGCGACCTTGCCAAGGTCGAGGTCACGAGTTCGAGCCTCGTGTGCCGCTCCAGTTTATCTTAAAGCTAACCTAGTATTGAGGCGGAATGGCAGAGTGGCCATGCACCGGATTGCAAATCCGTTTACCCCGGTTCGACTCCGGGTTCCGCCTCCAATCAACACTCCACACGCTTTAATTAGCAAACTCGATGCCCGAGTGGTGGAATTGGTAGACACAAGGGATTTAAAATCCCTCGACTAACAAGTCGTGCCGGTTCAAGTCCGGCCTCGGGCACCACTTTGTGGTTTGGTTACATACACCAATATGTAACTTATAAAAATTATTTAGAATTAATATGATGCGGCACTAGCTCAGTTGGTAGAGCGCGACCTTGCCAAGGTCGAGGTCACGAGTTCGAGCCTCGTGTGCCGCTCCATATTAGTTTTATCCACTTGCTTTAAGTAGCAAACTCGATGCCCGAGTGGTGGAATTGGTAGACACAAGGGATTTAAAATCCCTCGACTAACAAGTCGTGCCGGTTCAAGTCCGGCCTCGGGCACCACTTTTAATTATTGACCAAGTTAATTAAAAGTACGATAAATAACTATTATATGCGGCACTAACTCAGTTGCCAGAACGTTTTACCGCGACATGGTCGCGCACCAACGTACAAATTACTGATAAAGTTTTATGCGGCACTAGCTCAGTTGCCAGAACGTTTTACCGCGACATGGTCGCGCAGCAACGTACAAATTACTGATAAAGTTTTATGCGGCACTAGCTCAGTTGGTAGAGCGCGACCTTGCCAAGGTCGAGGTCACGAGTTCGAGCCTCGTGTGCCGCTCCAAATTATTTGATATGTTTAGGCGGAATGGCAGAGTGGCCATGCACCGGATTGCAAATCCGTTTACCCCGGTTCGACTCCGGGTTCCGCCTCCAAATAATTACTCCACACGCTTTAATTAGCAAACTCGATGCCCGAGTGGTGGAATTGGTAGACACAAGGGATTTAAAATCCCTCGACTAACAAGTCGTGCCGGTTCAAGTCCGGCCTCGGGCACCACTTTATGCTTTCCTTGTTTATTCTAGTTTAACAATTATTTTATTAAACCATTAATTATAAAATCGCATTATCAAACTAGTATCTTATTCCTTACACTAAATTACTACGTTTGTTTGAGATCTTTAAGTCTCACATTTTTCAAAAGCTTATCCCATCAATATATTCCCACTGATCATTTTTATAGCTCAAACCTGACGCTAGCTACGGAAAAAAACCTCTCATTTAGAACAAAATACTAAATTTAAGTTTTGCTATCGATAAGATTTTCATGCCTCATAATAGAGTACTAATATTAAGCTATTTATGTAAAAGCAGTGGTACAAGGCTCTTAAATGGAGGTGTGGCTGTGCTTCGTTTGATACATAAGCGAAAGTCGGCATACGCTTATTTCTATTAACACCATTACAATGCCACAAAATGTATTAAGAGCGTTGATGTAAACTGTTTAACTAATCGCTTATAAGGGATATGAGAAACTTGATGATGTTAATGTGTTTAATTGGGTCTCACTAGGTGGGTACTGCTATTAGTAATATAATACCAATCCGCAATAATACATAATCATTTTAAGGGGCTAAACGTGTCACTAGCTGCGTTAAAAAATTCTCATTTAGAACAACTAAATAGTAAATTTTTTGCCTAGCTATCAACACGTTTTTCCAGCCTCAAAATAGACCACTTAATTAAGCGAATTGATATACAGGCGAGACTTACATCAATCCGCAATAATACTTAATTATTTTGAGACGCCAAACCAGACGCTAGTTGAGTTAAAAACTCCTCATATAGAACAACTAAACATCGAAATTTTTGCTTTGCCATTAACAGGTTTATCTAGCTCAATATAGGTTACTTAATTAAGTGAATTGGTACTAGACAATAAAAAACCCGAAATGGCCATGGCCGTTTCGGGTTTTTAACTTAAATCTCTTTAAAGTTATTTGTGCCAAATACCTTTCGGAATAGTTTTATTAAGCTTGTTGTTTTTACTTGGATCAAACGTCGGTAACTTTCCAGCACGTCGTTGAGCGTTGTAATCTTTGGCAAGCCATACCACAACTCCTGAGAGCATAAATAGCGCGATTACGTTTACAATCGCCATTAGGCCCATAGACACATCAGCTAGAGTCCACACTAATGGTAATTCACCAAGGGCACCAAACATCACCATACCTAACACTAATAATCTGAAGATCAGCATGCCAGATGCGTGGTTATGCTCTAAAAACAATAAGTTCGTTTCTGCATAAGAGTAGTTAGCTACAATTGATGTAAAAGCAAAAAACAAAATAGCGACTGCAACAAATATTGCGCCCCAGCTACCAACATGCTCCTCAAGCGCTGCTTGTGTAAGTGCTATACCCGTTACATCAGAGCCTGGTACTAACTGTTCTGATAATAAAATAAGAGCAGCGGTAGCTGTACAAATTATAATGGTATCTACAAAGACACCTAGCATTTGTACATAACCTTGTGATGCAGGGTGAGGTGGGTTAGGAGTTGCAGTTGCTGCAGCGTTAGCTGCGCTACCCATACCCGCTTCGTTTGAGAATAACCCGCGCTTGATCCCTTGGATCATTGCTTGCATTACACCATAACCAATTGCACCAGCGCCAGCTTGTTCAAGACCAAAGGCACTTCTAATTACATGCATAAACACATCAGGCAACTCAGTGTAATTTACAGCACATATATACAGTGCAACAATTAAGTAGGCAGCGGCCATAAATGGCACTGCTAATTCAGCAAATCGTGAAATTGTTTTTAGGCCACCAAATATTATGATGCCTGAACCAATTACAAGTGCAATACCTACTATATAGTTAGGAATACCAAAGGCGACTTCAAAAGCTGCAGCGATAGAGTTTGACTGTACCGCATTAAAAACTAAACCAAAGGCTAAAATTAAACAAAGTGAGAACACGATGCCCATCCAGCGCTTGCCAAGTCCGTACTCCATATAATAAGCAGGGCCTCCACGGAAGTTGCCTTCTTCATCACGTATTTTGTAAGCTTGAGCCAATGTGCTTTCTGCAAAACTAGTGGCCATACCGATCAAAGCAATTAACCACATCCAAAAAATAGCACCAGCACCACCTAAATAAAGTGCGACTGCAACACCTGCCATATTACCGGTACCAACACGGGCGGCTAAAGAAGTACAGAAAGCTTGAAAAGAGGAAATACCGCCATCTGACCCTTGGCGACTTTGAAACATGACTTTAATCATGTGTGGGAATTGTACAAATTGGATGAAACCAAGACGTATGGTAAAAAATAGCCCAGCGGCTATTAATAAGTACACTAAAATATGACCCCATAAGAGACCACTTATACTATTTATTATATCTGTCATGTGTGTTGCCTAGTGAACGAGTTGTAAATATGCGGCGTAACTTACCACAAGCAAGGTAAATAGTTTAGTAAACAGCGCAAAAAAATGAGTTATCCACAGGGTTTTGTGGGTATCTTGTGTGTCTGGGTGGGGTATCTTTGGGGTAAGAATTAAATGCAAAAAAGCGTTTAAAAACGCTTGCGTTAAAATCGATTCGCCCTATAATGCGACCCCACTGAGACGGCAGAGCGCAACGCATAGCGAGGCACAAGCTACTCAGTGAGTTGAGTAAAACTTAGTTCTGAAAACTTTCAAGTTTAACAAAATTAAGTGTTGACAAAAAAATAGGAAAGCGTAATATGCGCAGCCCTAGCGAGATAAAGTTTAACGC
>NZ_MTQB01000033.1:0-25784 GCF_001974855.1 Pseudoalteromonas sp. SK18
TGGACCCACCTGACCCCATGCCGAACTCAGTAGTGAAACGAAACAGCGCCGATGATAGTGTAGCATTTGCTATGTGAAAGTAGGACATTACCAGGCTCCAAATACAAGAAAGCCCGACTCGAAAGAGCCGGGCTTTTTTACGTCTGGAATAAAGTAAAAAGAAGTTCGAGGTGAAAGGTATTAGGTTAAAGGAAGAAAATTGACCAGAACCGAGCCTACGACATTCTACTGCGCTGTCGCTACGAAGTAGCGCACCCACTCCAAATACAAGTCAGTGTTTAAGCCATGCACTATAAGTTTTGAAGTATCATTATCAGCCCTGCTACTCTTTACTGATCTCAGTTATTCACCTTGTACTTTAAACTAGTCCCTAAATTATCATCTCCATGCTTTCATAATGACTCTCCCCGCTGTTTTGCAACGATATTCTGCTATGCTGTCGCAAGAAATAGCCTATTCACTCCAAAAGCAAGCACGACTCGAATGACCTGAGCCTTTTTGTGTTCATAGGAGTGTAGTAATAGCTAGTGTTGTTTGATGTGCTCTATCAGGGTAAAGAGTGAAGTATTGGATAGGTTTACCCTACAGCATTGTTCCATTACTGATGACAACGCACAGTTGTACTACGTTAACATAGTTATATGGCGTTTAATTTTAGGTATAAAAAATATAATATGATGTCTATACAAACCAGTAACTGCTATCTTAAAGTTTAATAGGCTCTCGGTTTGTTTTTATCAAGAAATACAGAGAGGCACAAGAGATAACGTCTTTAGCTAAGAGGTGACTTATCAGCAATTATTAAAGTAACTACGTTGCTGAAGTAAAATAGGTAGGATCAAAAACGCCAACTCAAAGTTGGCGTTTTAAATATGAGACTAAAGGTGATTACTAAACTTTAGGGCCTGCATTTTTAATTTCGTCAGATACGTCGTATTTAGCAAAATTTTCTGTGAAATCAGCAGCTAGTTTAGACGCATATTCTGCATATTTAGCTTTGTCTTCCCATGTATTGATTGGGTTAAGAAGCTTGCTGTCTACGCCTGGTACTGCAACTGGTACGTCTAGATTTAGCACGTCAATGTGTTGAGTTTCAACACCGGCTAATTTTCCAGATACGATTGCATCAACAACAGCACGTGTTGTTGGAATATCAAAGCGCTTACCAATACCGTAAGGACCACCTGTCCACCCAGTATTAACTAGGTAAACTTTAGCGCCGAATTCACGTACACGCTTCATTAGAAGCTCTGCGTACACACCTGCAGGACGTGGGAAGAAAGGAGCGCCAAAACACGTTGAGAATGTTGATTCAATATCACTAGTAGAGCCAATTTCTGTAGAGCCAACTTTTGCTGTGTAGCCACTTAGGAAGTGAAACGCTGCAGCTTCTTCGGTTAGTACAGACACTGGTGGAAGTACACCACTTACATCACATGTTAAAAATACAACTGCCTTTGGCTCGCCTGCACGGTTTTCGACTTTACGTTTTTCAACGTGCTCTAGTGGGTAAGCTGCACGGCTATTTTGAGTTAGGCTGGTATCGTTGAAATCAGGAACACGGTTTTCATCAAGTACCACGTTCTCTAAAATAGTGCCGAATCGAATAGCGTCCCAGATAACAGGCTCGTTTTTCTGAGAAAGGTCGATACATTTAGCGTAACAACCACCTTCGATATTAAATACACTACCTGGTGCCCAGCCGTGCTCATCATCACCGATTAAGAAGCGAGTTGGATCTGCTGATAAGGTTGTTTTACCTGTACCAGATAGACCAAAGAATAATGCGGTGTCACCTGCTTCACCTACGTTAGCAGAACAGTGCATTGGTAATACACCTTTTGCTGGTAGTAGGAAGTTTTGCACAGAGAACATCGATTTTTTCATTTCACCCGCGTAGCGCATACCAGCAAGTAACACTTTACGTTGTGCAAAGTTAATAATAACTGTGCCATCGCTATTAGTGCCATCGCGTTCAGGATCACATACAAACGAAGGTACATTCATTACTTGCCACTGAGGGAAGTCTGCTTTGTTGTATGACTGTGGCTCGATGAACATGTTTTTAGCGAAGATATGGTGCCAAGCAGTTTCTGTTGTTACAACCACAGGAAGGTAGTGCTCTGGATCAGCGCCTACTTCAAGGTGAGAGATAAAGTGGTCGTTGCTTTGCACATGTGCTTCTACACGTGCCCATAAGGCGTCAAACTTATCTGCATCGAATGGGCGATTTACGTTACCCCATTGGATTTCATTTTCAGTACTTGATTCTTGAACAATAAAACGATCTTTTGGAGAACGACCGGTACGACGACCAGTGTTAGCTACAAAAGCACCATTGGCGGCTAAAGTCCCTTCGCCACGGCTGATAGCGTGTTCGACAAGTTCAGCTGCAGTTAGATCGACAAAACGGGTAGCGCTTGAAGTCATGTTTATACCTAAATTGTGTGAGATTGAACGGGATAGCTCTGGGTCTTAGTAACCTTAAGCTGCAAATATAGTAACAGATGGATTAAGGATATTCGAGCTTATAAACGCAGTAAAAACATATAAATTAAGGAAAAAACATGAATAATTTCAATGATACCGGTGTCATGAAAAATGCTCAGCTTGTGATACCGGTGTCATTTTTTGGGCACAAAAAAGCCATAAAAATTTATGGCTATTTTATGGTGTGTTAAAAAGCTAGATTAGTTAAATATACTTTTTATGTCTTGCTCGTTGAACACATAATCTTTTAAACAGTAATGACAGCTAATTTTAATCTCACCATTTTTTTGGACATCATCCAAAAGAGCTTGTTGACCAACATTAACTAGAGCTGTCATCGTTTTTTCGCGGTTACAGCCACATTTAAATTGAATTGGCTGAGGGTCAAATACGCGTGGGTTATCTTCGTGATAAAGACGCGTTAAAATGGTATTGGCATCAAGCTCTAGTAGCTCTTCATCTTTAATTGTATTACTGAGTGCTTCTAGGTGAGCAAAATCTTCAATCGATTTTTGTTTATCTACAGGTAGCACTTGTAAAAATAGCCCACATGCTTTGGCACTGCCTTCTTTGGTGTCGGTTGCAAACCAAAGGCGCGTTTTTAATTGCTCAGATTGCTCAAAGTAACTTTCTATACACTCACTTAATGTATCATGCTCTAAAGGTACTATCCCTTGGTAACGCTCACCTTGAGTGGGAGTAATAGTGATAACCATGTAGCCTTGGCCAATAAGCTCTTTAACTGTTGAGCCCGTCACTTCATGCTGTAATCGCGCTATACCACGCATATTTTGTTGATCGTCACCATTGATCACTGCATATTTTACGGGACCATCACCCTGTAGTTGAACCGCAATCTCGCCTTCAAACTTTAACGTTGCTGTTAATAAACAGGTTGCAACAAGCAGCTCACCTAATAATGCTTTAACGGGCTCTGGATAATTGTGTTTCGCAATCATTTCATTGTAAGCGTTGTCTATTTGTACGAGTTCGCCACGAACATCGAGGTTGTCAAATAAATAGCGGTGAAGTAAATCTTGTTGCATGAGCGGCTATACCTAACTTGATTTCATTTTTAAAAGTTCGCGTCTTTGCTTTTTATCTGGTTTTTTATCCGGATGCGGGGCAAAGAAACTGTTATTTTTGCGTGCGATACTATTTTCTTCACGCTTAGCAATACTAGCATCAGATTCTTGATACATGGTCTGTGCAATGGGGGCGCTTTGGCGCTTTTCAAGTATATTTAATACTGTGATGGTTTTTTCATCAACGCCTTGGGCTAGCTTTATAACTGCGCCAATTTCTACTATTTTGCTGGCCTTACTACGTTGGCCATTATAATGCACTTTGCCGCCTTGTACCATTTCACGTGCAATTGCGCGCGTTTTATAAAATCGAGCTGCCCATAACCACTTGTCTAACCTCACTTTAAGTGTGTCCGCGTTTTCTGAGCTGTCATTGAGTTTAGTTTTCTTTGTCATAAAACATCCTAGTAAATTTACTACTTAGGTAAATTATCACGAAACTGTTACCGCATGTAGCTATTGCTTGATTTCACAGCTAATACAATAAATAAATCAATCTGTTTACAAAGTTTAATATTAGCGTGCTTGTTGAATGAAAAATGAAAAGGTACTATGGCTGAGTGATTTCGTTATAAATTAAAATAAGAACACTACCTATGGAACAGCACGTTCAACAATTTAAGCAGTTATTAAACCGTTTACCGCATGCGAAATTAAGCGCAATGGTTATGGTTTTAGTTGTTGTTTATATTGCATTTTTATTATCAAAACTGATGTGGCTATTATGGCCGCACCCAGTAACATCTCCTCTTGCCCCTATTAGCTATTCTAACCAAGCTGTGGGTGGCAATAACCAGTCTGTAGATTCGATTATTGAGCAATTTTTATTTGGTAAAGTAAATGTAACAAAAAACACCAATACTGCTCCGCAAACTAAAGTCATTAATAATGCCCCTGAAACGCGTCTTAGTATTAATTTAACCGGTATTGTTGCTGTGAGTAATGATGATAAGGCGGGAATGGCTATTATTGAATCACAAGGTCGCCAAGCGAGTTATTTAGTTGAGGATGTGGTGCAAGGCACGCGTGCAAAAGTATCGCAAATACTCCCAGACCGTGTAATTTTAGATGTAAGCGGTCGCTTTGAAACCTTAATGCTAGATGGACTCGACTTTACCAAAACAGTGTCTATGCCTGTACTGGCTGCGCGAGATGAGCCTGAAATGGGTCCTTTAGCACCTTCAGCACAAAGCGAGGAGCAAATCGATGCCACTGCCAACCTTGAGGTGAAAGAAGCATTAATAGAAACTCGCGAGGAGCTTTTAGAAGAGCCTGGCAAACTATTTGATTATATACGCGTTTCTCAAGCGATGAATGATGGGGAACTTATAGGTTACCGTTTGAGTCCAGGTAAAGAGCCTGAATTATTTAAACAAATGGGATTACAAAATAATGATTTGGCCGTGGCAATTAACGGTTATCAATTAACAGATTTAAAACAGGCAATGGCAGCAATGAATGAGCTGCGAAACAGTACAGATGCAACAATCACAATAGAGCGTGATGGTGAGCAAATAGATGTACTATTTAGTCTGCAATAACTTAGCTTTGGAGTTTTAACATAATGGTTCAGGTGCTACACCTCAAAAAAATTAAAAAAGGGTTAGCTAAGTATGCGGCACTTTTTTTAGCGGCAAGTCTTTCTTTATCGGTTGCTGCTGTTGAATACGCTGCTAACTTTAAGGGCACAGATATTAATGAGTTTATTAATATTGTTGGCAAAAACCTTAATAAAACCATCATTATTGATCCTAACGTGCGTGGCAAAGTAAATGTACGCAGTTATGAATTAATGGATGAGGCGCTTTACTATCAGTTCTTTTTAAATGTTTTAGAAGTTTACGGTTATTCAGCCGTTGAAATGGATAACAACATAATAAAAATAGAAAAAAGCTCAGATGCTAAAAAATCAAACGTGCCATTAATTACTGCTGATAGCCAAGCGCTTGGCGATATGATGATTACACGGGTTGTGCGAGTTAAAAATGTAAGCGTACAAGAGTTAGGCCCTTTAGTTCGCCAATTTAGCGACCAGAAAGATGGCGGTCACGTTGCTAACTTTAATGCGGCCAACGTTATGATGCTAACTGGTCATGCAGCATCTGTTAATCGCTTAGTCGAAATTATTCGCTCTGTTGACCAAGCGGGTGATAAGCGTGTTGATATCGTTAAGCTTAAGTACGCAACAGCTGATGATGTTGTCTCAGTGGTTGAAAATATCTATAAAGACAGTGGTAAGGGCAGTGTTCCTGAGTTTTTAATTCCTAAAGTGGTAGCTGATGGTCGTACTAATAGTGTGATTGTTAGTGGTGAAGGCCAAGCACGTACACGCGCCATTGAGCTTATTAAGCGTTTAGATGGCGAACTGGAAAGCCAAGGTAACACTAAAGTATTTTACCTAAACTACGCAAAAGCAGAAGATTTAGTCAAAGTACTTCAAGGTGTGAGTAAATCGCTGGCAGAGGATTCAAAAGGCGGAGCAACCAATAATGCGCGTAGCAGTAATAGAAACGACACTAGCATTGAAGCTCATCCAGATTCTAACTCACTCGTGATCACCGCTCAGCCAGATACGATGCGTTCACTAGAGTCAGTAATTGAGCGTTTGGATATTCGCCGCGCACAAGTATTAGTGGAAGCCATTATTATTGAAGTGATGGAAGGTGATGGCGTTAACTTTGGCCTGCAATGGATTTCAGAGCAAGGTGGGATGCTACAATTTAACAATGGTACAACAGTACCTGTAGGTGCGTTAGCTGTCGCTGCGGAGCAGGCTCGTGACACTACCGTATCCAAAAATATAATAGGTACTGAAAGCGGTACGGTAACCAAGGTTGATGAAACTACTAAAGGCGACTACGGCCCGCTTGCATCATTACTTGGTGGCATTAATGGTTTGGCCATGGGGGTAATTAAAAATGACTGGGGCGCAATCGTACAAGCAGTATCTACCGATACTAATTCTAATATCCTAGCGACTCCGTCTATTACCACTATGGACAACGAAGAGGCGTCTATTTTAGTTGGTCAAGAAGTGCCAATTATTACTGGTTCGCAAACAGGTAGTAACAACGAAAATCCATTTCAAACGGTTGAGCGTCAAGAAGTGGGTATAAAACTTAAAGTGACACCACAAATTAATGATGGTTCTGCGGTGCAATTAACCATAGAGCAAGAAGTTTCTAGTGTTAGTGGTGCAACGGCAGTTGATATTTCAGTGAATAAGCGCGCAATTAAAACAACCGTAATGGCCGATGATGGCGGTATGGTGGTATTAGGCGGCTTGATTGATGAAGATGTGCAAGAAAGCGTGTCAAAAGTGCCATTACTAGGCGATATTCCTATTTTAGGGCACTTATTTAAGTCGACTAACACAACAAAGCGTAAGCGTAATCTTATCGTATTTATTCGACCAACTATTATTCGCGATGGCGTTAGTATGAATAAACTCAGCTTTAGTAAATATAACTTTATTCGTGGTGAGCAATTTAAAAAACGTGAAGATGGTATTAATTTAATGCCAATGTCAGACACGCCTATTTTACCCGAGTGGAATGACGAACTAGTGCTACCACCTACGTACGAAGAGCATTTACGCAAACAAAATGCACAAGAGCGTAACGATGACTAATGCGATAGAAGATATTAATCAAGATGTTGTTCATCCAATTACTCACAGTGATGATCAGCTTGCTCAAGAGGACTTAGTCGAGCTGCCTGCAAAGCGTTTGCCGTTTTCATATGCCAGACGAGTGGGTGCGTTACTCAGTAAGCATAAAGATAACCAAATTGTGTATTACCGTGGTGAGCTTGATGTTGATGTATTACTAGAAGTACGCCGTATTGCAGGACATGGCTTTACGCTTGAGCAACTAGAAGATGATAAGTTTGAGCTATTACTAGAAGCATCGTATCAACGTGATAGTTCAGAAACTCAGCAAATGATGGAAGATATTGGTAATGAGGTTGATTTATTCTCACTAGCTGATGAGCTTCCTCAAACTGAAGACTTGCTAGCCGGTGACGACGATGCACCTATTATAAAACTAATTAATGCCATGCTCAGTGAGGCAATTAAAGAAGGCGCCTCTGATATCCACATTGAAACATTTGAGCAAGAGCTGGTTATTCGTTTTCGGGTGGATGGCGTACTCAAAGAAGTTTTAAAACCTAATCGGAAACTAGCCTCTTTACTGGTATCGCGTATTAAAGTAATGGCCAAACTCGATATTGCAGAAAAACGTATACCGCAAGATGGCCGTATTAGTTTGCGTATTGCAGGACGCGCAGTGGATGTGCGTGTGTCGACTATGCCATCGAGCTTTGGTGAGCGCGTGGTACTGCGTTTACTTGATAAAAACAATGCACGTTTAAATCTTGAAGACTTAGGTATGACAGCTCGAAACCGAGAGCTGTTTGCCGACTTAATTAGCAAGCCTCACGGTATAATCTTAGTTACAGGCCCTACAGGCTCTGGTAAAAGTACCACGCTTTATGCAGGTATGAGCCAAATTAACTCACGGGATCGCAATATTTTAACGGTTGAAGATCCAATTGAGTACGAAATTCCTGGCATTGGCCAAACACAGGTTAATACCAAAGTTGATATGACTTTTGCCCGTGGTCTGCGCGCTATTTTACGTCAAGATCCTGATGTAGTTATGGTCGGTGAAATACGAGATTTAGAAACAGCCCAAATTGGTGTGCAAGCATCACTCACTGGCCACTTAGTTATGTCTACGTTACATACCAATACAGCCTCAGGTGCAATCACCCGTATGGAAGATATGGGCGTTGAGCCATTTTTATTATCGTCTTCATTACTGGGGGTATTATCCCAGCGCTTAGTACGTACCTTATGTAATAGCTGTAAAGAAGGTCACGTTGCAGATGAGCGTGAATGTGAATTACTCGGCGTATCGTTTGACAATGCACCGACGATTTATCGCGCAGTAGGGTGTGAAGAGTGTAACTTTAATGGCTACCGAGGTCGTACTGGTATTCACGAGTTATTAGTTGTCGACGAAACCATTCGTGAAATGATCCACAGCGGTAAAGGTGAGCAAAGCGTAGAGAAATACATTCGTAAGCACAGCCCAAGCATTCGTCAAGATGGTTGCAGCCGTGTGCTTGCAGGTAAAACAACGCTTGAAGAAGTGCTGCGCGTAACGCGTGAGGAAGGTTAGCTATGGCGGCGTTTGAATACCGCGCATTAGATGGTCGGGGAAAAGAAAAAAAAGGTATTTTAGAAGCCGATACAGCTAAGCAAGTTCGTCAGCTTCTGCGCGATCAAAAGCTCACGCCGCTTGAGGTTGTGCCTGCTGCGCAAGATGACAAACAAGTTAAAGGTCAAAAAGCTCCCTTACTCGGTTCTTTATTTAAACCAACCATATCAACAGCCGATCTCGCTTTGATCACTCGTCAGCTTGCAACCCTAATTCAGTCTGCCCTACCTGTAGAGGGGGCGGTAATGGCAGTTGCTGAGCAGTGTGAAAAGCCACGGCTAAAACGTATGTTGATGTCGGTGCGATCGAAAGTAGTGGAAGGTTATACCCTTGCTGATGGTATGAGTGAATTTCCGCATGTTTTTGACGATTTGTACCGCGCTATGGTGGCGGCAGGTGAAAAGTCAGGTCACTTAGATCAAGTGCTCAACAGACTAGCTGATTACACTGAGCAGCGCCAACATATGCGCAGTCAAATTACGCAGGCTATGGTGTATCCAATTATTTTGGTGGTGTTTGCCATTGGTATTGTTTCGGTATTATTGGGTACTGTGGTACCTAAAATATTAAAAACGTTCGAAAAAACTAAACAAGTTTTACCCTGGACCACCGAGTGGGTTATGGCGGGTAGTCATTTTGTGCAAAATTACTGGTTTATAAGTTTATTGGTGATCACCGCTACCGCGGTTGGAATCAAGTATGCGCTTAAAAAACCTAAGGTACGGTTTTGGTGGGATGCAAAAGTATTACATATGCCAGGCATAGGTAAAGTTGCTAGAGGGATTAACACAGCGCGCTTTGCTCGTACTTTAAGTATTTTATCGTCAAGTTCAGTACCGCTACTAGAAGGAATGCGTATTTCTGGTGGGGTATTAGTTAACGAAAAAATCAAACAAGCTGTGGCTGATGCCGCAGAAAGAGTAAGTGAAGGAGCAAGTCTACGTGCTTCACTGCAGCAAACTAAGTTGTTTCCACCAATGATGCTGCATATGATAGCCAGTGGTGAAAAGTCCGGTGAACTTGAGCAAATGTTAGAGCGAGCTGCTAACAATCAAGATCGCGAGTTTGAAAGTATGGTCAATGTGTCATTAAAATTATTAGAACCTGCAATGATTGCCTCCATGGCAGTCATTGTATTGTTTATAGTAATGGCAATTTTGCAGCCAATTATGGCAATGAATAAGGCTGTTGGCCTTTAATTATTTTTTATATTAATGATTTACTTAAATCATTTTTGCTTAGTGTTTTTAGAATAACGAGGTAATAACGTGAATAAACAATCAGGTTTTTCTTTATTAGAAGTGATGGTGGTACTAGTTATCATCGGGATGATCATGTCGATTGTGGCACCTAATATTATGGGTCAGCAAGAAGAAGCGGCTATTGATAAAGCGCATTTAGATATTCAGCAGTTAGAAGATGCTATGAGTTTGTACAAGCTTAAAAATAAAAGCTACCCAAGTACAGAGCAAGGTTTAGAGGCATTAGTCACAAAAACCAGTATTGAGCCTATTCCAAAGCGCTTCCCTGATGGTGGCTTTATTAGCAAATTACCAGAAGATCCGTGGGGGAATAATTACCAATTAATTAGTCCTGGAGAGATTGGTAAGTTTGATATTTTTTCTATGGGACCCGATGGCGAACCAGCTACCGATGATGATATTGGCAACTGGGATGAAGACAAGCAGTAATGGGTATTAACTTTATCATACGTTTAAACTTAGTTGATTGGGGTTTACCATGCAGGTAAACCTTAAGCACCTAGGTGCGAAGCAATATGGTTTTAGTTTAATAGAAATTTTAGTGGTATTGGTGATCATCGCCTTTGCCACCAAAATGGTGGTATACAGCTTAGATGGCGGCGCTGAGGAAGAGCTAGATAAGCAAGCAGGTAGGCTGCATACCACCATTAATGCCGCATCGGAATTTGCCGTACTTAACCAAGTAGAGTTAGGTTTGTTAGTTGATCAAAATACGCTTGAATTTTTAGTGTTTGATGGTGAAAAGTGGATCAGCTTTGAACGGGAAGAGTTATTTAAACCAATTGAGTTTGACCAGCAATTCAAAGTAACACTTAACTTAGAAGACCTACCTTGGGCGCAAGATAATTTATTAGAGCAGTCTAACTGGCGTGAGTTAATGAGTGGCGATAATGAAGACAGTTTATTAGAACTTAAAAAATTAAAAGTTCCCCAAGTACTTATTTTATCCTCTGCTGATGTAAGTGCATTTCAGCTCATGCTTGAGTTAAAAGATCAGGCGGAGCCGGTATATTTTATTGAAGGTAAATTTGCAGCGCCAGTAGATTTTCGTCGAGAGCCCCAATAATGAAAAGATACCAAGGCTTTACCTTATTAGAAGTCTTAGTTGCGCTAAGTATTTGTGCCATGGCAGGTATTGCTGCAATGCAAGCAACCGGTGAACATATTCATCACTTATCCAGCATTGAAGAACAAACGTATGGCTCATGGGTAGCCGAAAATGTATTAGTAGAGCAGCGAACGCAAGGCGAAAAATGGCAAGGTAAAAATGGTGCCCGCGGCAGCGAGATGATGGCGGGGATTGAATGGTTTTGGCGCCAAGATGTTGTGCCCACTGCTGATAAGAGCTTTGTAAAGGTCACCATTAATGTGTTTGCAGATGATAAGTATGAAAATTCAATTTATGAGTTAAGTACTTACTTAAATAAAGGTAAGCCATAAGTGAAGCAGCGCGGTTTTACATTATTAGAAGTGATGGTGGCACTGGGGGTGTTGGCGTTTGTTATTATGGCCACCCACCAAATACTTGATACCACCACGCGTGCCAAAGAAGCATCAGATGAAAAAATCGCCGAGCTGAATGGGTTACAAACAGCCTTTAGGTTAATGGATCAAGACTTTAGCCAAATGACTAAACGCCAAGTGCGTAATGAAGCTGGGGATTTTCAAGAGGGTTACTTACTTACAGGGCGCTACATTTTAGAAAGTCAGCTTGATGGCATTGCCTTTGTGCGTGATGGTTGGATGAATCCCATTAATTTGCTTCCTCGCTCAGAGTTACAAGCTGTTGGTTATCGAGTAATTGATGACAACTTAGAACGAGTGTATCGCATTTATGTTGATCAACTCGATAATATGGAGCCTCTTAGCCAAGTTGTTTTAGCTGATGTAGAAGAGCTTAAATTCGAGTTTTTAGATGGTAACGGTGAGTGGCAAGAAAACTGGCAAATTAAGGCGTTACCTAAAGCGGTAGCTGTAACGTTAAAGCAAATGGACGCAGAACCAATTAGGCGCGTTTTTTTAGTGCCAGGACTCGGTAAAGAGCTACCAAAACCGGTTAATGATGGTACTAACCAGTCGCAACCAAATGGCCGAGGAACGCCTTGATGAATCAACAAACATCACGCGGCGCGGCGTTAGTTATTGTGTTATTTATTGTCGCGCTGGCTGCTATTTTAGCCGTAGAAATGAGTGCGAACTTAATGGTACAGGTACAAAGAAGTACTAACTTGCAGAGTCAGCAACAGGCTAAATGGTATGCTTATGGTGCTGAAGAATTAGCTATTAAAGGCTTAATCCAAAGTAAAAAAGACGATCCAGAAAAAACCACCTTAGCGCAGCCGTGGGCAAAGCAAGGTGATGTTAAGTATCCTGTTGATAACGGCACGTTAAGCGGTCAGTTAACTGATTTACAAGCCTGTTTAAACTTAAATGCGCTTGGCGTTGAGCCCGACCCAAACAGTACTAATAAAACCAACCCTGCGCATAAAGCGTTGTTTGCCATATTAGAAAATATAGAAGACTTACCCAGTGATGAATCTGAAGAAGGCATGGCTGATAGTGTTTTTGACTGGTTAGATAAAAATAGTATTACGTATCGCTCTGGGGCCGAAGAAGGCGAGTATTTATCGCGTCAGTTTCCGTACATGACAGCAAATAGCCTATTTGCTTCGGTATCTGAACTGCGTTTAATTAAAGGGTTTAACCCTTTGGTAATGGAAAAGGTGTTGCCTTTTGTCTGTGTGATCCCAGGTAGTACGTTACTTTCAATTAATGTGAATACAGTTACTGCCGAGCAAGCGTTATTGCTCAGTGGTTTAATAGATGAACTGAGTGTATCTGGTGCCGAGGCGGTAATCGCAGCGCGCCCTGAAAATGGCTTTGATAATATTGAAGGGTTTTTTGATTCTGTTCAACAACAAGGCGGCAAAAATATCAAAGCGGTAGAAAAGCTTTTTAGTGTAAAAAGTGAATATTTTAAATTACAAACGCAGGCAAAATTTGTTGATTTGCGTTTTTCGATGACCACATTACTGTATGCCAGCAATGGCGAGGTAACGATACTGGCGCGAAAATTTGGAGGCGTACAGTGACAGAGATACTGTTGATCCGCACGGGTCAAACCGAGCAAAATTTACTTAATTGGCTAATATACTCACCACAAGAACAAGAAATAATAGCCAGTGGCGAGTTACAAAATGCCAGTCAGTTAAATGAACTAACTGAAAAAGCATCAACCCGAGAGCTTGTGGTACTGTTGCCATGCGACCAAGTGCAATTAAAAACCGTGGCACTGCCAACAAAGTGGAGCCGTAAGTTAGAGCAAGCACTGCCCTATATGCTCGAAGAAGATATTGCCTGCGATATAGACGATATTTATATCGCGCTTGGGGAGCCAACCATGCTTGCAGAGCAACATGCAATTAGGGTTGCACTGATGAATCGACGTTGGTTTGAACACTGGTTAGAAGTATTTGAACAGCATCAACTCACCCCGTATCAAATAGTACCAGATGCATTGTTATTGCCCAGCGCTGAACAATCATGTGTTACTGCCATCGAACTTAATAAACAGTGGCTTTTTAAGCAAGGTGATTGGCATATCAGCGCGGTGGAAAGCAGTTGGCTAAAAGAGTATTTAACAGCGTTAGGCAACCCAGATATCAAGCATTACAGCCCAGCTGATCAGTTCCCTGAAGCACTTAACCTACATCCGCAAACAGGTGACTATGAGTTACCGTTGGCATTATTTGCTAAGCAGCTTGATAAACTTAAGTTTAATTTGCGTCAAGGACCTTACACCCTTAAAAAGAAAACAGCGTTATGGTGGGGTTACTGGAAAAGTGCCGCCATTATCAGTGTGATTGCCTTGGTATCGAGTGTGACAATTAAAGCGGTTGAATTGCATCAGCTTAATTCGCAGCTTGAGGTAGCTAAATCACAAGTAGTAGAGCGATATCAAAAAGCCTTTCCTGGCACGCGAGTGCGTCCTCATTTAATTAAAAATCAAATACAGGGTGCATTGGATAAAGTGCAAGGTGTTAGCGATGCAGGCTTTTTAGATTTAACCAGTAAATTGGTTAGCGTGTTTTCGCAAGTGAATGAGTTTACGCCACAAACATTACGCTTTGACAAACGCCGTAATGAATTGCGCATTCGAGCGCGTGGTAAAGACTTTCAAACTTTTGGTAAGGTTAAAGCCATTCTGGAGCAGCAAGGGGTTACGGTTGAGCAGGGCTCGTTAAATAATGATGGCGATTTTATCGTCGGCGAAATCAGACTGCGAGGTGCACAATGAAACAGCAGTTCATGCAATATTGGCGTTCATTAAAAGAGCAAGAGCAACAACTAATTATGGTTGCAGGCGGTGTATTTATCATTTTTGTTTTGGTGATGGGGGTTTTTAGGCCTTTAAATACTGCGATAGAGCGGGCAGAACAATCACAAATAAAACAGCAAGAGTTATTAGCATGGGTAGATGAGAGTATTGTTAAGCTCAAAGCTGCAGGTAAAACGCAAGCCGTGAGTAATCAAAATCTCAGCCAAATAGTTAATAATACGCGCGGCCGTTACAGCATTAATATTAGTAAAATGCAGCCTAATGATAATTCACTTCGTTTAACGCTCGACTCAGTAGAGTTTAATCTATTAATCCAATGGATTGACGAGCTCGTTAATCAGCATGGCTTAAGTGTAGAAAATCTAGATTTAAGCCAAGATGATAAGTCCGGTTATGTACGCGTAAGCCGTTTAGTATTAGAGAAGTAGTTAATGAAAAAAATAATAATTTTATCCATCGTTTTTTTAATGAGCTTTATTGTTTTTAGCGTTATTAAATTACCGGCTGCGGTTGCTGTAAATTTAGCTAAACCGTATTTACCACCGCAGTTAGAAATAGGGCAAACAGTTGGCACACTATGGCAGGGGCAAGTGATGCAGCTGCGCTTTGATGGCGAGCAATTAAATAATGTGCGCTGGGATATATCTGGCTGGTCGTTATTTAAAGCTCAAGTGAATACTAACTTACGCTTTGGTAACCCTCGTGAACGCAGTGACATATCCGGTTATGCAGATATTAGTTATTCACTAGCAAATGATGAACTTAAAATAACTGATACCGTAGTGCGTTCAACCGTTGAGCGAGCAATGCAGCGAATTGATTTACCGTTACCAGTTACTGCTAAAGGACGTGTAATCTTAGAGCTTGATGAATACGTTTCGGGTGCGCCATATTGCCAATCACTACAAGGTGAAATAGCCAGCCCTGATATTGACGTACAAGGTTTAACTGGTTGGTTCAATATTGGTGATCTCAGTGGCAAATTAAGTTGTAAGTCGGGCGATGTTGCTATACTCATCGAGCCAGACAATAGATTAGGGCTTGAGGCAGATGCTACACTAAAGGCTAATTTTGACTTTAAAGTTGCGGGATATGTTAAACCCGATCTAACTTTACCCAAAGAAGTTCATGACGCGGTGAAGTTTTTAGGCAGACCAGATAACCAGGGTCGTTACCCACTTAAATTTTAATATTTTATATAAAGAGTTTTAATGCAAATACCTCAGTTTACTGAGCAGCATGCCAAGCTGCTCAGCGAGTTTTTAAATACCCAATCAGGCGCAATGAGCCTTACCCAAAGCCAAGGTTATTTATTTGGCGTTATATGTTCACCTGAGCCGCTAGAAGTTCACCAATGGTTAGAAAATATTCTCCCTGATACAGCAAACGACCTTGATGAAGACATGTTATTTTTGTTTATGGCATTACACCATCAGGTGAGTGAGCAAGTATTTGAGTTGGGTTATAAGTTACCCGCTGAGTTTGAATATGACTTTTGCCAGCAGTGGTCAGCGGGTTTTTTAACCGCAAGCCAAGCGTATACCCATAAGTTACTTGCAAGTAAACAACTAGATATTCAATACAAGCAAGCGCTTGAAAGCGCACAGGCGACGCTCAGCTTTTTTGCACTCGATAAACCAATCATTGCGCAAATTGCACAACAAAATAATATTGATGAATTACACTTATGTGAGCAGCAGTACGAGTTAATGGGCGACTTTGCATTAGGTTTTGCTGAACTTATCGAAATTGTAGCGCTTAACAGTGGCTTGTATACTGATGAAGGGTGGGAAGAGTAAGTTTTCTAGCACTTAAAGTTTGTTCTTAAAACCTAACCGCCAATTTCTAATTCAATATCAGTGCAACCTTGTTTGCACTGTATTACTCCTTTACCAGGCTCGCTGGTGGCTAAATTAAGGGTTAACACGCCATTACAATGTTCACATTTTAACGTTTTACCCTGTGCCAATTGCTTAAGCATAGTGCGGTGTTGATGAAATGAGTTACTTGCTTTTTTATTTAATCCAGAAAAATCCATTATTTTATTCTCGCCTGCGCTAATGATTCCTTGATAATTCGACATACAGTAAGTAATCGTTCTTCGTAAAAGTAAAGGTTTAGATCACCTTGACGACAATAGCGTAGTTCAAATAACTTGACTGATTCATCCGTAGTAAATGTTTTAGCAACATAGTCTTGTTCAGAACGAGAAAGTGCTAGTTGCTGATTCACTTTGTTTCTCGTCATAGTTGCTACAGGAAAGCGGTCTAGTTTAGTTGTGCTGCTTAACAAGCCTATACCATCACCGAGCAAGCGTTCGCGCGGCTCTTTTACTAAGGGGTGATCAACGGTAAAAAATGCTAGGATCACGACCACTAGTATAAAAAATTTCTTCATAAATATACAAACCTTGATCCAAACAACACTTTAGTAGCCGGCAAGTGTAATAAAATACACCTTAAAAGCAAGTCACAAGTTGAATAAATTATTAGCAATCTAGTCAGTAATTTTAGCTAATATGCGTATAATAAGGGACAGTAGTTAGATATTTCTGAAATATCTGAAAGTACACAAGTACTACTTAAAGCGAATTATGTTTAGCATGTAAGTTGCTACACTTAGGCGAAAAGTACTAAAAGATTGCTGAATTTTTATTTCCTAGCGGCGTTGAGGAACTTCAATGGATAAGCAAATTAAAGTAAAAAACATACCAACAGAGGTTAAGATCCAAAAACCTGATCTGAGCCGTCAAGAAGATAGATTTAACCCCCGCAATCGCATTTATGTACGTGCGGTTACAGGGCTTCATCAATTACTAAGACAACGTATCGGCTTTTTAGGCATGTTAGCGTTTATGTTATTGCCTTGGATCAACTTTAATGGCCAGCAAGCTGTTTTGTTTGAGCTAATGGAGCAAAAGTTTAATATTTTTGGTTTAACCCTATGGCCACAAGACTTCACTATTCTTGCATTTATTTTTATGCTTGCGGCATTTGCTCTATTTTTAGTGACTACTTTTTATGGCCGTGTATGGTGTGGCTATACCTGCCCGCAAACAGTATGGACCTTCATTTTTATTTGGTTTGAAGAAAAATTTGAGGGCAGTGCTAACCAACGTAAAAAGTTAGATCAACGGCCAATGGATTTTGATAAATTCTGGCGAAAAACCGCAAAGCACACCAGTTGGGTACTATTTTCTTTATATACCGCGTTAACTTTTGTTGGTTACTTTACGCCTATTCGCGAGCTACTCCCTGAATTTGTCACATTTAATGTGGGCGGTTATGCCTTAGTTAGTATCATTGTATTTACGATATGTACTTATGGTAATGCGGGCTGGATGCGCGAAATAATGTGTTTGCATATATGTCCCTATTCACGCTTTCAGTCAGCGATGTTTGATAAAGACACCTTTACTGTCAGCTATGATGAAGCGCGTGGTGAAAACCGCGGGCCACGCTCGCGTAAACAAGACCCTAAAGAGTTGGATTTAGGTGACTGTATTGACTGTAACTTGTGTGTGCAGGTTTGCCCAACCGGAATTGATATTCGTAATGGTCTGCAATACGAGTGTATAAACTGTGGCGCGTGTATTGACGCCTGTGACGGCGTAATGGATAAAATGAATTACCCTCGAGGACTTATCTCTTATACCACTGAGCGCAACTTAGAAACCCCAGAGCATAAAACCCATCCGCTGCGTCCTAAGCTGATTGGTTACAGTATTATTTTACTCTTACTTACTGGTGCACTGGTTGCTAATATAGCGATGCGTAAAACCATGGACTTTGATATTATCCGTGATCGTAATCAGTTGTATCGTGTCGATTTTAATGGCTTAGTTGAAAATACCTACACCTTAAAAGTGATTAATAAAGCACAATATGAGCAAACATTCTCTATTGATGTTAAAGGATTAGATAACTATAAATACATAGGCGATACCACCTTTACAGTAAATGCCGGTGAATCGCATAATGTACCGCTATCATTAGTCATGGACCCTTATGATTTAAAAGCGCCAATGACCGAGTTTAACTTTGTACTGTCGCCAATAAACGAGCCTGATAACCAAATATCGCAGCCAAGCAACTTTTTTAAAGCGCGATAAAGGGTCTGTATTAAAAAACGAACACTGTTATTAACAAAAAGCGGGATATTCCCGCTTTTCTTTTATATAAGAAGTATATGAGTAAATTTAGCTTTATTGACTTAACCCCAGATCTTATTTTGGATGCTATAGAAAGCGTTGATATTTACGCTGAGTCAGGGTTGTTAGCGCTAAATAGCTACGAAAATCGAGTATATCAATTTGTAGCTGAGGGTGGAAAACGTTACGTTGTTAAGTTTTATCGCCCTGAACGCTGGAGCAAAGCGCAAATTCAAGAAGAGCATGATTTTGCCTTTGAACTGGCAGCCGCAGAAGTACCAGTGGTTGCACCTATAAAGCATAATGGGCAAAGCTTATTTGAACACCAAGGGTATTTATTTACTTTATTCCCAAGTGTAGGCGGGCGTTTATTTGAAGTCGATAATTTAGATCAGCTTGACGTACTAGGGCGTTTAATTGGTCGCATGCACCAAGTAGCGAAAACGCAGCCCTTTACCCAAAGACCAACTGTTAGCTGTGATGAATACCTGCATACAGCTAAAGTTCACTTACAAAAAAGTAATTTAGTTCCTATGGGACTAGAAACTTCCTTTTACACTATTTTAGATTTAGTTATTGCCCAAGCGCAGCTGCAATATAAAAATGTAGACAGTATTCGCTTACACGGAGACTGCCATGCTGGTAATATTTTATGGGCTGGGGATGCGCTGATGTTTGTTGATTTAGACGATAGCCGCCAAGGACCTGCAATTCAAGATTTATGGATGATGCTCAGTGGCGATCGACAAACACAGCTGTTACAGTTAGACACTTTAGTGAATGCGTATGAAGAGTTTTGTGATTTTGATCACTCACAACTGAAGCTGATCGAACCGCTTCGCGCCATGCGTATGATTCATTACATGGGTTGGGTTGCAAAACGTTGGAGCGATCCAGCTTTTGTACGGAACTTTTCATGGTTTGCAGATGACAAATACTGGGAGCAACAAATTTTAGCGCTTAAAGAACAGCTTGCAGCTTTGCAAGAAGCCCCGTTAAAATTATTGCCATAATATTTTTATTTAAAAAAGAAGTATAACGAGATATTCATGCTTAAAAAATTAAAACTAAGTTTACTGATCCTATGTTTACCTTTCGCAGCACTAGCTGCCAACTTTGAAGCAGGTAATCAATATACTGTGATTGACGTTGAAAAGAGTAAAACGCCAAACGTAACCGAATTCTTCTCTTTCTATTGCCCGCACTGTTTTAAGTTTGAGCCGGTAGCAAAAGGGATTGCAGAAAACTTACCTGAAGGGGCTGAGTTTGTAAAAAATCATGTTAACTTTTTAGGGGGCGTTTCACCACAAGCACAAAGTAACCTGAGCTTTGCTTACTTAATTGCAAAAAAATATGGTCAAGCAGAAGCAGTAACAGCGCAAATTTTTAAAAGCATCCATATTCAGCGTGCACCATTAACAGAAATTAAAGACGTTAAGAAGTTATTAGAGCTTAACGCAATTGATAACAGCACATTTGATAATGATATTGCTAGTTTGCCTATCATAGCAGCTGAACGTGCCATGCAAGATAAGCAGAATAAATATTCTGAACTTGGCGCATTAACTGGCGTGCCTACATTTATCGTAAATGACAAATATAAAATCAATATTAATACAATCAAGAGTCAACAAGAGCTTGATGAGTTAATTAGCTTTTTACTAAAACTATAATTTTTGGAGCACCATAATAATGATCAAATTAGTTAAAGCAGGGTTACTTGCTGTATTACTCCCTTTAGCTGCAACCAGTTTTGCTGCCACTTACGAAGAGGGCGTGCATTATGATGTCGTCTCTGATCGTGCAACCAGAAAGCCAGAAGTAAAAGAGTTTTTCTCTTTTTACTGTCCTGCATGTAATAACATGGAGCCACTGCTTGCTGAGATAAAACCTAAGCTAGACAAAAACGTAAAGTTCAAGAAAAGCCATGTAGATTTCGTGGGTGTACGTGACCCAGAACATCAAACCATGATCAGCCAAGCACTAGCTACTGCTGAAGTACTACCGCAAAAAGATAAAATTATTTCAGCGATGTTTGACCACATTCACGCAAAGCGTGCTCGTTTTAATGAGCTTGCAGATGTAAAAGATGTATTTTTAGCGCAAGGTGTAGATGGCGACAAATTTGATAAACTATTTGAAAGCTTCTCGGTACGCACACTGAGCTCTAAAATGAAGCGCGACCAAGATTACTTTAAAGGAAAAGGGGCACTGCGTGGCGTTCCAACATTTATTGTTAATGGTAAATATAAGCTTAACTTAGGTGGCGAGTCAGGTATTTCATCGCCAGAAGATGTAAGCGCACTTATTAACTACTTAGCAAATAAATAAGTAGTTTAGTGAAATAAAAAAGCTCCGAAAGGAGCTTTTTTATTTGTAGAAGAAAATTCATTATGAAAAAAATTTTAATCTCAAGTTGTTTGTTAGGTTTGCCAGTTCGTTATGATGGTAAAGGCCAAACAATATTGCACCCTCAACTTAATTTGTGGCAAAAGCAAAATAGATTAATCGTATTTTGTCCTGAGATTGCTGGTGGTTTACTCGTGCCTAGAGCGCCCGCTGAGATAAAGCAAAATCGAGTTATTACAAATACTGCTGAGGATGTAACAAGTGCATTTGAAGCTGGCGCTAATAAAGCATTAGCCCTTTGTAATAAGCATAATATCCGCTTTGCTTTACTAAAAGAGTCTAGCCCTTCGTGTGGCCGTAATACAATTTATGATGGAAGCCATAGTGGGGTGAAAGTAAAAGGCATGGGGCTGACCGCTAAGCTATTGGTAAAGAATCAAGTTAAAGTATTTAGTGAAGAGCAAATACCAGCACTTATCAAGGCGCTGGCATTATAGTATTAGATTTTATTTTCTCTGTAAAAATACACCAGATTCAATATGGTGTGTGTAAGGGAATTGATCAAATATTGCAAAGCGCTTAACTTCATGGGTTTGTGTTAAGTGATCAAGATCACGCTCTAACGTATCTGGGTTACATGATATATAAATAATATTCTCATAGTTAGCCACTAAATCACACGTTAGGGTATCCATGCCAGCACGAGGTGGGTCGACTAGAATGGTTTGGCAGTTGTAACTACTAAGGTCAATACCATCTAAGCGAGAGAAAGTACGCTCGCCTTTCATTGCCTGAGTAAACTCTTCGCTCGACATGCGAATAATATCTAAGTTAGTTACTTTGTTTTGAGCAATATTATATTGCGCTGAATGTACAGACGATTTTGATATTTCTGTTGCCAGCACTTTATTAAATGAGCCCGCAAGTGCAATTGAAAAGTTTCCGTTACCACAATACAGCTCTAGTAAATCATTGTTTAGTGGTTTACATAGCTCTTGTGCCCACTCTAACATTTTAATATTCACCTTCGCATTAGGCTGAGTAAAGCTATTTTCTACCTGTTGATAGATTAGCTCTTGGCCATTTACCATTAAACGCTCAGTAACAAAGTCATCGCCTAATTTTTCTTTTTGCTTACGTGCACGGCCAATAAAGTCAATTTTGTACTGGCTACTTAGCTTTTCCTTTAAGGCATTAATCTCAGTTAACCAGTGTTCATCAAGTGGCTTGTGATAAAGCAAGCTCACTAAAATTTCACCGCTGAGGGTCGATAAATAATCTATTTGGAATAATTTACGACGCAGTACTTCGCAGCCTTTTAAGTTATCAATCATTACCTGCATAACTTCACCTATTAAAGGAGCTGCAGGATCAAAGGTATCGACACGTATTTTATCTTTCGTTTGTTGATCAAACATAATATGAAACAGATCGTCGCCATCGTGCCATACTCTAAATTCTGCACGTTGACGGTAGTTAATAGGCTCAGAGCTAAATACTTCTAACTGTTTTACACCGAAACGTTGAAACTGCTCTGTAATACGCTGCTCTTTTTCATTTAATTGTGCATCGTACTGCGTGGTATCTATATTTATAACTGCCATTAACGGTATAACCTTATCGTTGAGATCTGTTTATCGGCGCTATTGTAGGGAGCGAAGCGTATTTGTCTAGTTTTGATCAAATATAGTGAGCTTTTTTTAAGCATTTTACTACAGTATAGGCTTACTTGGCCGATATAAGAGTATGTCTAAATAGGAGTCTTCTCATGAAAATAGGTAACTTTAGTTTTGTTCCAAACAGCAATGCCAATAAATACAATACTAAACAAGCAATGCCACAGCCTAAAATAGACTCTCCACCAACGAGCTATCAGCAACGCGGAAAAGAATTGGCTGCTGTCGTATTGGGTGACAAAATGGCAAAAGAATTAGGCTTGCCGGTTGCTGAGGCGAAAAAAGACAAACCATTGTTTGATTTTAATGAAGTAGTCAAAAATGTTTTAGACTTTGTGACCAGCTCAGTAAAAAAAGCCAAAGCCAATGGTGCCGATGATGACAAGCTACAAGATATACTTAACCAGGCACGTAAAGGCGTGCAAACAGGTGTTGATGAAGCTGTAGATGAATTAAAAGGTATGGGCGTATTTAATCAAGAGCTTGAAGAGGGTATTGATAAATCAAAAGAGGGCATCTTTAATGGCCTTGATAAATTTGAGCAGAACTTATTTAATCCTCAGCCAGCAAGCGTAACGGTTAGTCAATCGCAATATGTGAACCTTAGTAACAGCGCTGATTATACTTTTACCACCGCAGAAGGTGATGAGGTGAGTATTAGTTTTGCAGACGCTTACCAATCCCAGTCATCTAGTCGCTATCAGCAAACTGAAAGCTCACAAGCATTTAGTACGCAATTTTCTGAGTCTCGTGAGTTGTCATTTTCTATGTCAGTAAATGGAGAGCTTAATGAAGACGAACAGCAAGCTATAAATGATTTAATGGCAGAGTTACAAGATGTAAGTAAAACCTTTTTCAGTGGTGACTTAGATAAAGCATTTGAACAAGCCCAAGAACTCAGTTTAGGTAATGAACAGCTGGTGGCATTTTCAATGGACTTACGTCAAAGCAAAACTGTGGCAGCTATTAAAGAGTATGAACAAATTAAGCCAACATCAGAAAAGGCCATTGCCGAAACCGTCGCGCCTTTTAATGATGATCTAAAATCGGCTTACTCTAAAGCGCAAGCACTAGGATTAGAAAGCCAGCTATCAGGTATCATTCAATGGCTAAATCAAGATCAACAAGAAATAGATAAACTGGTTGATTACACTAACACCATGTTTGAAAACTTAGATAAATTAAACACAGCTACTGCAAAACTAGACGCTGAGTAAAACTACTTTCTTTTATAAAAGCCTCATGGCAAACTGCCGTTCTAAGTAAAGAGTAGGAATGGTAGTTTGTCAGCGCACATCATGGTATTTGATTCAGGTATAGGTGGAACCACAGTACTTGAGCATATTCAGCAAAGCATTCCTCACGCTCAATATAGTTACTTCATGGATAATGCATTATTGCCTTATGGTGCACAGTCGCAGCAGACTATAATTAGTCGCTTATGTGGACTAATCCAATTTATCAAAAATGAGTCGCTCAATGTCGACTTAATTGTTATAGCCTGCAATACCGCCTCAACATCTGCATTAAGTGCGGTACGTCAAATAACAGATATTCCAATTGTAGGGGTTGTACCTGCGATTAAGCCCGCAGCACAAATAACACAATCAAAGCATATTGGATTATTGGCAACCCCTGCTACAGTAGCAAGTTCATATACGGATACACTGATTAAAGAGCATGCCTCACTTATAACTACAAGCTTATATAGTAGTGTTGAATTGGTCACCCTGGCAGAAACATTCTTTTTTACCCAATACTTAGATATAGAAAAGCTGCACGCTGAGTTAAACCGATTAAATATTAATAAAGATATCGATGTGCTGGTATTAGGATGTACTCACTTTCCTATTCTTGCTAAACCAATTAGTGATTACTTTAAAGCAGATATAGAGTTGTTAGATTCTGGTGCGGCTATTGCTAAGCGAGTTAGATCTTTACTGAATTTAAGCGATGATCAAGCAGGCATAAAAAAGCCGCTGCGGTATTATGCAACGGCTGATATATGTAGTGATAAACTAGCCGTTAAGCAAGTTACACTGTTTGATCCGACTCTGAACGGTAAGAGTTAGAATCATCTTCTTGTTTTTGTTTTGCTTCACGTACTTTTAAAGTACGTTGTTGGAACTCACTATCATTTAACTTAGCAATTGCGTTATCCGCATCAGCTTGAGCCATTTCAACAAAACCAAAGCCGCGACGTTTGCCAGTATTCTTATCTTTCAATAAACGAACATTAAATACCTTGCCTTGCTCTTCGAACAAAGCACGTACAACGCCTTCATTTGCGCGATAAGGAAGATTGCCAACATAAAGTGTTTTTGTTTTTACTTCGGCTTCTTCTGCACTTACTGATGACATTGCAGCAATGACAAGTCCACCAATTAATAAACCAGCACCAAATAGTAGTGCAGGGTCTAATGCTAGGCTTGCAAGTGCAAACTTAACGATAACAAAACCAACAACAGCAAGAATAACTGCAAAGATAAAAGATTTTTGATCGGGTAATTTCATTTTGATCTACCAATAAACAGGAAATAAACATTAATTTAACATTGTGAACTTGCTATCTTAACGTCTTAATTGAACATAGCAATGAAATTTATAGCAAATAGTTAATGAGAGTGTAAAAAATAACCGATAGTAAGGCATTTCTTTACTATTTCACCCTCATTTGTTTGAAACTTGAGCAAACGGTAAAAAGATCTAAAAAAAAGGTTGATCTGTTTTCGGATCTCCCTATAATGCGACCCCACTGAGACGGCAGAGCGCAACGCATAGCGGGGCACGAACTACTCACAGAGTTAAGTAAAACTTAAGTTTAAATCATCGCAAGAAAGTTTAAAATTAAGTGTTGACTCGAAAAATAAAGGATGTATTATACGCATCCCTAGCGACAACGTCGCAACGTTCTTTAACAATATAAAGCAATCATCTGTGTGGGCACTCGTACAGATTGAGTTCTAACAGCCAAGCTACTTAGGTAGTGAGGCAAACAAATTTAGAGTCTCAATTTAAACTGAGTGACCAACAGAATAGTTACTTCGGTAATTATTCAGCACAGTCAATTCAATATCGAAAGATATTAAATAAATTCAGAATTCATTGAGCTGTCGAAAGACATAAAACTTTTTAATTGAAGAGTTTGATCATGGCTCAGATTGAACGCTGGCGGCAGGCCTAACACATGCAAGTCGAGCGGTAACAG
>NZ_MTQB01000034.1:0-24670 GCF_001974855.1 Pseudoalteromonas sp. SK18
CTTATTATCTTCAATTGGGTATATTTCACCAGCTCAATATGAAACAGACTACTATGATAATTTAAACGAGTCAGGTAAAGTGGCCTGACTTAAACAAACTGGTCTCCGATGAACTCGGGGCGATTCACATTACCTTTAACAACATCAATTACAGAATTAGGCCGTCAGCTAGGATGTCCTACAAAGTTAGAAAGCGAGCAATTTTATGCCATTCCATCACGCTTGATGCAACTCATATACACAAAGGCTATCGAGTATATAGATACTTACTATCCTATTCGAGATACATTATTAGCTATCCATACCGAGCAGCAAGAAAACTATGAAATTGGTAAAGCGGCCGTAGATAACAAAATAAAATCAGGACAATGGAATTGGTTAACATCTGATTCCCCTCACTACAAAGCTGAGATAACTAAAGCTAAACCCCAAACTTCTACCAATATACTTAAAAGCTATATTTCCAACGCCGATACAGAAAAGTTAATTCCTAGTGATATACGAAGATTCAATTGGTTATACTCCCATATTCTTACTTGCTGCTTTATAATCTGTGGTGCCTTTTCAGGCATGAGAAGAAGCGAGATTTATAGCTTACATCCTGATAGTTTCAAAAAGTTAAAACTAAAAGACCAAGTGTTTTATTCACTTCAGTCCTATCATAGTAAAATGACCCCCGCAGTGCCGGAAAAAGCAGAATGGTTGACATCTCCAATAACTGGAAAAGCAATAGAACTAGCATCTTTACTGACACAAAATATGAGAACCCAGCTCATGCTCTCAGATGACCGAGTTGAAAATGCTAGAGCCTCAAGCATCTGGTTAGTTCAACAAATGAAATGCAGAAAGCCAAACATGCTGACAGGTCCACCTTTTGCCCTTCATCATAAGCAGTTAGTAGAAGAGGCTGGCGCCATCGTAAATGAGCAAGATTATGAAGAGTTTAAACTTCTAAATCCAAACCTAAACACACACGCTTACAAGCAAAAGATAGTTATAGGTAAGCCTTGGGCTTTTACAACCCATCAACTCAGACGAACTTTTGCGGTGTTTGGCAAACGTTACAACTTACTATCTGACGTCGCTATTAAGCAGCAATACAAGCACCTGTATTTACCAATGGCACAGTGGTACTCAGAAGGCGGCGTAGCAGCCAAAATAAAACATGTAAAAGTGGATTCAGAACTCAATAATTTACTTCAAGAAGTAGATAGAGAAGTCACTACACAACTATTGCATCAGTGGTATAACTCAGATGACAAGCTATATGGTAAGAAAGGTATAGATGTTGTTAAAGATAGAGAAGATACCGCTGTTAAATACTCATCCTGGGATGCTCTTTATGCTCAAGTATCTGCTGGTAGAATATCTATTGCTGGTACACTTCACTCATACTGCATGGCTGGTTATGAATGCAGAATGGAAAAGGTCGTATCACCAACCAACTGTTTTAACTGCGAGAACGTTGTCATAGACGAAACTAAAGCACAAGCTTGGCAAAAACGACATCAGTGGATTGTTGAGACTATAACTGAAATGGAGCAGCATACTAAACTATCTCAATCGCAGCTAAGCCATTTTATTACGCAATTACGTGCAGCTGAAAAGGTTATGGACTACTTTGAGATAAGCTACACTCCATACAAACCCGAAATTGAGATCAGACAGCTTTGAGTAAGTCAGAGAATACAAGGTTAGAGCTTCTAAGCGCAATTGACAGGATACTTTCTGGCGATACAGTACGTATTGATGCCAAACGAGGTTTAAGTGCCATTGCAGTTGAGGAAGAAGCTAACCTTGGTAATGGCTCAGCTTACTATTACTCAGACGTCATTGAAAAAATTAAACTACTAAAATCAAAAGCTATAACAAAAAAGCAAGCACAGCAAAACTCAGATGTTACTAAGTTACGTGAAAAGCTTGCCAACGAGAAACGGTTAAAAGAAAAATATCGAGCGGAAATAGCCAGCTTAAAAGAGCAAATGGCACAAATGGCTTCTACCCACAATGCCCTAGCGCTTTCAAATCACCAGCACTTAAAAAAGATAAATGATCTTGAGTCAGAGTTATTTTTACTGAAGAAAAATTAATATATCTTCAATTGCTTAAAGCATCGCCTAAAAAATGAAACAAGGTTAAATGAGATGTACCCTGATGAAGTTCAACAATTAAAAAGCCATATAACAAATATTGCAGCTCAACATAATGGGTTAGCACTTACGATACTACAATATCAATATAAAGCGGCTGAACTAACAATGTGGAAAAGGTAAAATAATTATTTAACTGAATAAGTACAATTGTCAAAGGCAAGTTTCAACACATGAGCCGATTATTAGTATAGCTGACATTAAATGAATACTATTTAAATAAATTTAAATAAACATTAAAGCAGGTATTCTGATCGTTTGAACAAACCTTTACATTCCCGCCATTAGCTTCAGCTAAGGCTTTAACTATAGCGAGCCCTAAACCAGCGCCATCACTATGGCGTTGACGAGACTTATCTGATCGATAAAAGCGATCAAATAAATAAGGTAAATGTGCAGAAGGTATTTTCTCACCGGTATTACTCACACAGATACATACTTTTTCAGCAGATGTTATTTCACTACATACCGTAATTGATGACCCCTTCGGTGCATATCTTATAGCATTCGATAACAGGTTTGATAACAATTGACGAAAATGTAGCTTGTCACAATAAAAGCTGATGTTTTCACCTGCTTTATGAAGTATCAGCGATGACTCTTCAGTTAATGCATCAAAATACTCAAACAGCACCTCAATTTCTTCATGGCTGGATAAAATATCTTGGGCTGGTTTAATTAGGCCGTTTTGAGATTTTGCCAGCCAAAGCATGTCGTTAACCATCTTAGTTAGCCGCTCAAGCTCTTCGAGGTTAGAAAATAATAACTCTTGGTACTCTTCGGATTGTCTTTTTTTAGATAGACCAACCTGTGTTTGAGTTATTATATTGGTAAGCGGTGTACGTAGCTCATGAGCAATATCACTGGAAAAATTTGATAGGCGGATAAACTCACCTTGTAACCTGTCTAGCATTGCATTGAAAGATTGCACCATATTAACAAGCTCAATCGGTACTTGGCCTTCATCAAGCCTTACATCCATTTTATTAGTTTGGATATCATGCATTTTCTGGCTTAAACCACGTATTGGGTTGAGTCCTTGATGTATAGCAAACCAAGCCACCAATAAAATGAGTACCGCTGAACCAAACATAATAGCCCAAAGGCTTTGCTGAAATTGATTGAGAAAGTGTAAATGAAAGCTCATATCAATAGCAGCTGTGATCTTATAAAGTTGCTGCTCAGTACTAAAGTCACTCACTAAAGCGCGATAAGTATGTGTGTTTTTTTGCCATTCAACTATGTTGTTTTGGTTAAAACTGTTTGAGGTGGTTACTTTTAAAACAAATTCGCTAAAGTCTGTTGCCGTACTTTTATATATAAGCCTTCCTTGAGCTGTATTAACTTGATAATAAACCCCATGATGACCCGCCACGGCTTGAGATAACGCATTTCTAAGGTTTTTTTCCGACGCGTATGGCTTAGATAAAACGGATTTGACAGACTGTGTGATAACTTTTAATTCACCACTATCTTGTTGTAAAAAATGATGATTTATTGAGCTACTTATAAGCGAAGCGACGAGGGTTAAGCAGCCTATCACTGTCAAAGCAACAAACAATACCACTCGCATTGTTAAAGATAATGGTTTTTCATTAAGGCTCATCAGCTATTACCTCAAGCTTGTAACCCATGCCACGCACAGTGTGTATTAGCTTTACTGGAAAACCATCATCAACTTTACTTCTGAGTCTGCGAATGGCTACATCAATGACATTTGTATCGCTATCAAAGTTCATATCCCAAACTTGAGAAGCGATTAGTGAACGAGGAAGTACTTCACCCTCACGGCGCAGTAATAGTTCAAGTAAACTAAATTCTTTATTGCTTAGGAGTATACGTTGTTCGGCACGAAATACATTCCGTTTTTGAATATTAACTTTTAAATCATAGGCTTGTAAGATGTCTTCGGTTTTATGCGCGTTTCCGCGACGAAGAAGCGTGCGTACCCTTGCTAACACTTCAGAGAATGCAAAGGGCTTTATTAAGTAGTCATCAGCGCCTAATTCAAGCCCTTTTACTCTGTCATCGACACTGTCACGAGCCGATAGAAAAAGAACAGGAACGTCTTTATTCACTTCACGAATAGATTGTAAAATTCGCCAACCAGATACATCTGGCAACATTACATCCAAAATTATGACATCAAATAACTCAGTCATTGCTAAATGATGCCCATCGAGCCCATTACGTGCTAATGAAACTTGAAAACCAGCTTCACTCAGACCTTGCTTTAAGTAATCACCTGTTTTCACTTCATCTTCAACAACTAGTAAGCGCATGCAAAACCTTTATTAAAGTTATAATTATTGTCTGTTATAAGATTATGCCGTATTCACCGTAACAGCAACATGACATCAAGATTACAACTTTGTAATGTTCGCGTCATGTTAAAGACAGGTCTATTTTCTATACTTAATAACTATTCTGCTATGAAGGAGTAAGGAAATGGGATTTAAAAAGTCATCACAACAGGTTAGCACACCACGAAGACGATTTGTTCAAGGCATAATTGCAGGTGGTGTACTTGCTGCTTTTCCGAGCGTGTTACATGCTGCATCATCTTTAGTAGCAGGAACACTAACAGGCACTGTGCCCGAATTAAGCGGCGAAGTCATAGATCTGGTCATAGATGAATCGCCGGTTAACTTTACCGGCGTAGTACGTATGGCGACAACAATTAATGGTTCTATACCCGCTCCAACCTTGCGCTTAAAAGAAGGTGATGATGTTACTATAAGAGTAACAAATAACTTATCAGTACCGAGCTCTATCCATTGGCATGGCATCATTCTACCTTATCAGATGGATGGCGTGCCAGGTATCAGTTTTAAAGGCATTATGCCGGGCGAAACCTTTATTTATAAATTTAAGCTACAGCAAAGCGGTACATATTGGTATCACTCCCACAGTGGTTTTCAAGAAATGACAGGCATGTACGGTGCATTAATTATTGAACCGCGAGAAAACGATATTATTAGTGCAGATAACGAACATGTTATTCAATTATCTGATTGGACTGATGATGACCCTATGGCGCTGTTCCGTAAATTAAAAGTACAGAGTGATGTATTTAACTTCAATCAACCTACTGTTCCAGAGTTTTTCGATGACGTTTCAAGCAGCAGTATTTCAAATGCTCTACAGCGCCGAAAAATGTGGAATCAGATGCGAATGAACCCTACAGACTTAGCTGATTTATCTGCATCAGCAATGACTTTTTTAATGAACGGTAGTACTCCAATGGCAAACTGGCGTGGATTATTTAAAGTCGGTGAAAAGCTTAGGTTAAGGTTTATTAATGGCTCTAGTAATAGCTTTTTTGACGTGCGTATCCCCGAGCTAAAACTGACGGTTGTACAAGCAGATGGGCAAAACGTTGAACCAGTGACAGTTGATGAATTTAGATTCGGCCCTGGTGAAACCTATGACGTGATTGTTGAGCCAAAAAATGATGCGTATACGATTTTTGCTCAAAGCATGGACCGCTCAGGTTACGCAAAAGGAACTTTATCAACGGCACCTAATATTGATGCGCCAATACCTGCTCTGGATCCTGTTGAGTGGTTAACGATGACCGATATGATGGGCAATATGACCCACGGCGGTGAGCATGCTGCAATGGCTGGGATGTCAGGCATGAACTCTAAAAAAATGGATCATAGCGCAATGGGCCACGGTGCAATGGCGATGGATCATAGCAAACATGGTATGTCTGAAAACCCATTGGCGGTTGCCAGCTCTAAAGTGCGTCATGCAAAAACGGAGTATGGAGCCTCAGTTGATATGCGCGTTGATATGCCTAGAACAAATCTTGATGATCCCGGTATTGGTTTACGTAAAAATGGTCGCCGTGTTTTAACACTTGCAGATTTACACTCACTTGAAGGGATCACTAACCAGCAAGAGCCAGAAGCTGAAATTGAGCTGCATTTAACCGGCAACATGGAGCGTTATAGCTGGTCATTTGATGGCTTAGAATTTGGTAAAAGCACGCCAGTGCATATGAAGCATAACCAACGTTTAAGAGTTATTTTACAAAACGATACCATGATGACACACCCTATGCATTTGCATGGTATGTGGAGTGATTTAGAAAACGAGCAAGGTGATGTGCAAGTGCGACGTCATACGATACCTGTTCAACCCGCACAAAGAATCAGCTTCTTAACCACCCCTCACGATGTAGGGCGCTGGGCTTGGCATTGTCATTTATTATTCCATATGGATGCCGGCATGTTTAGAGAGGTAGTCGTATCATGAAACAATTAAAACTATCTAAATCATTAGGTTTATTAATGTTAACTGGGGCTTCATTAATTAGCTTCCCTTTATTAGCGCAAAGTGAAATGGCACAAAAGAGTAGCGCTAAGATGCAACCACAAGGGGGAGATGCACCTAAAGATGCAAGAGACCCTCATGCTTACTCTGCGGGAACAACTTTAACAGAAGGCCCATATGTGCTTGAGGGCAATGAGCGATTAACACTCGCTGATGAGCATCCATTTTACGCATTACTAGGCGATCGTCTTGAATATAACGAGCAAGCAAATGCAGGTGTATTTGACTTACAAGCATGGTACGGCACTACCTTTGATCGATTGGTAGTTAAAACTGAGGGGGATTTCAGCGAAGGAAGCCTTGAGGAAAACCAAACCGATATTTTATGGGGTCACGCCGTATCAGCATATTGGGATACTCAAGCAGGTGTTCGTCTTGATTACAATAAAGAAGGTGAAAATCGGCAATGGTTGGCTTTTGGCTTACAAGGTTTAGCCCCTTACTGGTTTGAACTTGATATGACAGCGTACGTAGGTGAGCGAGGCAGTACCGCATTTACGTTAGAGGCAGAGTACGAACTACTACTCACGCAAAAGTTAATTATACAACCGCGAGCCGAAATTACACTTTATGGCAAAAACGATAAACAAAACGAACTTGGAAGTGGCCTATCAAGCAGCGCGATTGGCTTTAGGGTTCGTTATGAGTTTACACGCCAGTTTGCGCCCTATATTGGCGTTGAATGGAGCAATAAATTTGGCAGTACCGCCGACTATGCCACATCAAGTGGACAAAGTAGCAATAACACCGCATTTGTTGCGGGTATTAAATTTTGGTTTTAATCATTTTAAATAAGAGGTAATTATGAAGTTATTTAATTCTGCAGTAGTTATTTTAGGTTTAGTGCTTACATTTTCCGCATCAGCGCATATATCACTCAAGCAATCAACACCTACGCAAGAAGCCATGTTAATGCAAAGCCCAGAGCAACTTTCGTTAACTTTTGGTGGTGAAGTAAGGCTAGCAAAAGTCATCATCAAAGATGAAAAAAATAAATCAATAAACTTTGATTTCAAACCTAGTTCCACCCCAAGCACAGACTTTAATTGGTCGCTGCCGAGTTTAGCACATGGTACCTACACGGTTAAATGGACAGTACTTGGGGGGGATGGACATAAAATGTCAGATTCGTTTTCTTTTATGGTACATCAAAGTGAGTCAAGTAATATGATGCAAGAACAATCTAATGCCCACAGCAAACACAATCATTAAGTAGCAGCATGATACAAGTAAGTGAATGGTCAGTACTTTTACTATTATTAAAGCTAGCAAGCTATAGTGCTTTGGCCGCACTTGCTGGTACTTTTTTAATTCGTTTTATTATCGCCAGTAATTTATCTGGTCATCACTTTATAAGTTTCTCTCAGTATTTAAAGCGCTGGCAAATTCAATGTGTGGCATTGGGTTTTATTGCTGTCATTTTACAAGTACCAATTGAAGCTGGTGCAATTGCAGAATCTGGTGTAGCGGGAATGCTAGACCCTTTTATGCAAGAGATTGTTTGGCAATCAGTTATAGGAGAACAAGCTCTTTTCAGAGGCGCAGCGCTTTTTGTGGCTATGATTGTTGCACTTAATTGGCGCATTAACATAAAGCACCGTTTTGCAGTGGTTATAAATAATACAGTTATGTTGGTTTTGCTTATATCTATTGCATATAGCTTCACTTTCACAGGTCACAGTGCAAATGAAAATGGGTTAGTAAAAAGCATGTTAACTTTTCACCTTCTTGCAATAGCAAGTTGGGTGGGGTCACTGTGGCCACTATATAAAAGCTGTACCATATTATCTGTTCATGAAGTTAAGAAGGTAATGCACCTGTTTGGGCACTTAGCCATCATCGTTGTATTTGTGCTGCTTATTTCAGGTTTAGCGCTTTTGCTTAATTACCTGCATTCGTTATCAGCGCTGTTCACGTCAAGTTATGGGCAATTAATTTTGCTAAAACTGCTACTAGTGAGCGCGATGCTTATGATGGGGGCTTGGCACAAACTAATTTTAGTTCCGAGAATCACCCAAAAACAGCATGTAGGTACACTAAAACGTTCCATCAGTGTAGAAATGCTGATAGCTGCTTTTGTACTTATTACAACAAGCGTGTTCACCACACTTGTTGGTCCCCCAAATTAATTTAATAAAAAGAGAGCAACATGTTTAATAACTCTGCAAAAATAATCATAACATCGCTATTACTTTTTGGCGCATTGAACTCACTAGCTGTAAGCGCACACAAGAATGAGGAACATGCAAATGAGCGTGTGTTATTTGTTGGTACCGATACCCCAGCTGCGCAAGCAGTAAGCGCCTTTCACCAAGCATTAAATCAAAGTGATCAAAAAAAAGCTCGCTCATTATTAGCTGATAACGTCATTATTTTTGAAGGCGGAGGCGTTGAGCGTTCTGCCGATGAATATGCAAATCACCACATGCTAGCGGATATGAAATACCTCAGTTCGGTTAATAGCAAACTATTAGAACATCAGGTTTATATAAGTGGTGATATCGCTTACTCCATTTCGCGAAGTGAAACGATGGGCAGCTACAAAGGTAAAGCCATTAACACAACGGGTATGGAGTCAATGACTCTAAAAAAGACCCGCAATGGCTGGAAAATCACACATATTCATTGGTCAAATTAAGGAAGTAACATGCGATTAACGTACATAACAACTGCACTTTCAGTGATGTTGGCGGTGTCTATATCAGTAAAAAGTATGGAAAACCCACACAGTGTATTGCCAGTCCAAGAGGCCATAGAAAAAGATAAAACAGAGATTGAGTTGACAGTTTATAAAAGTAAAAACTGTGGGTGCTGTAAAAAATGGATTGAGCATATTAATGAAAGTGGCATTAAAACAAAAGCAATAGATGTTGCTGATATGGGGCTAATTAAAGCTCAATATCAAATAAAGCCAAATATGCGCTCATGCCATAGCGCTGTTTCAGCCGATGGGTATGTTTTTGAAGGGCACGTGCCAGCTAAATATATAAAGCAGTTTTTAGCTGAACAACACCCTCAGAAAACGATCGGGCTGACAGTTCCGGCAATGCCTGTTGGCACGCCAGGTATGGAGATGGGCAATCGTTTTCATAAATATAATATTGAAGTACTTACTCAAGATTCACAGCAACATACTTATAAGCATATCAGCAAATACGCAGTGCAGTTTTAACTCTTATGGCATAGTTATTGAATTAGCCGTAAGTATTAATGCGATGATTAAATATATAGTGGGCTTACGCCTTATAAATTGTAAGTAATACCCCTTAGTATAAATAAAATACAAGTTGAACAACTGAAAAGGAGCCATTGTAATGTCACAGTATTTAAAATTTTTCTTAATGATAGCCACATCAACATTAGTCATGTTTGTACTAATGTATTTGAATAGTTATCAGCTAAGCCATGTGTTTTTTAGTGAAACGCGTACCTATATGGCTATTTATATGGGGGCTGCAATGGCGGTAGTTATGCTGTTGTTTATGCTAAATATGTATAAGGATAAAAAGAAAAACAGCGTAGTTTTAGGGATCAGCATTATTAGCTTTGTAGGCGCATTATTTTTAGTACGTTCGCAAATAACGGTCAACGATCAGTCTTGGATGTCAGCCATGATACCGCATCATTCAATCGCTATACTGACTAGTGATAGAGCTAATATCAAAGACAAGCGCGTCCAAGAGCTTGCAACAAATATTATTGAAGCACAGCGTCGTGAGATTAAAGAGATGCAGTGGTTACTGAACGATATAGAAAAAAATGGCCTAGCAGAAACTCAGGAACAAGCACAATCTAGAGCTGTACCGGATTTTAATGCTAAGTAAAATTTTATAAGAATACGTAAAAGGGAGCTAAACATGAGTAAATCAGCAGAGCTTTATAGAATGGCAACAGATGAGCATATTTGCCCATTTGGCTTAAAGTCAAAAGACCTTCTAGAACGCGAGGGTTATGATGTTAATGATCACTTATTATCTTCTCGTGAACAAACAGATAAATTTAAAGCAAAGCACAACGTAGAGACCACACCACAAACATTTATTGCAGATAAACGTATCGGTGGTTATGACGACTTACGTGATTACTTTGATAAGCCAAAAGCTGGACAGCAAGGTACAACTTACACCCCGGTTATTGTAATCTTCGCGGTCGCATTTTTACTAAGTTTGGCATTTAGTTTTGCAATGGGTCATGGATTAATTTCCATGAAAACCGTGGAGCTATTTGTTGCGTTAACTATGGCTGTGTTGGCAATACAAAAACTTCAAGATTTATTTAGTTTCTCAAATTCATTTATCACTTATGACTTAGTGGCGATGAAAGTAGTGAGGTATGCCTATGTTTACCCATTTTTAGAAGCGTTTGTTGGTATTGGAATGATAGCTGGGTTGCCAGCATATAGTATTGCTCCTATTTCATTATTTATTGGTGGTGTTGGTGCTGTTTCTGTTTTTAAAGCCGTATATATAGATAAGCGCGAACTCAAATGTGCATGTGTAGGCGGTGATAGTAATGTACCGTTAGGCTTTATTTCACTTACAGAAAACCTGTTTATGATCGCTGCTGGGATATGGATGCTTGCCAGGTAGAAGGTAAAGTATTTAATTTAAAAATATAATGAACAGTTTATTTATGGGGGTACCTGACTCAGTCTAAAGTCTGAATTATCTCTTTGAGTCCAGCATCAATCTGTTCTGACACTTCGAAGACCTCACCAACTTCGATTGCTAAATAGCTAAAAGTGTTTTTGACGATAAATAGTTAATTGGCACTGTAAAAACTCACAGTGCCAATTAACAATTAGATTAGAAATCGTTCTTCGATTTTACATCTACAAGCTGACCATTTTTAGCTATTTTGAAATAAACTTGTTCACTATCATTTGATGCTTGGATAATAAAAGTATCATCGCTCTCGTTTACGACAGTAAATGCTTCTGAAGAAATACCTTTCCAAGAATCATTTAGTTTTCCAACCTCAAAACCATAGTCTTTAAAGGCCAATTTCTTTATTGATTTAGCTGCAATACTAATAGCTTGTTGATCGCTAACGTGACCATGATCACTATGTGCTAGAACACCAGTACTCATTAATGAAATACAAACTAATGCTATTGGAATTAATCTATTCATTGTTTTCTCCTATTAAGTTTTAAGTTTATTGTTTTAAGCCAATTACTTTATATTGTCCTTTTACTAAAAGCTGTATAGCTACGGGGTTATCTGAGTTGTTTTTCCAGTACCAGCCATGTGAGCCCCCAAATGGGGCGGTAAAGCTGCCCTTCATTTCGCTTAAATTGGCAATTGCATAGCTTTCGAAGTAACCGGTTGTGTCTCCTGCTGGCTCTCCGTGTAAATCAAAATGTAAAGAAGCGCCATCGGTCATCCATTCGTAGGTCATTTTTTCATATTGTTGCATCTCAAATTTATATTCAACCCCGCGATTTGCAGGGATAGTGACTTCAATTGTTTGAAACTCATCACTGCCCACTTGCAATGAATCTGATGTTTTAAGTGGTTTTTGCGCTGATGCCTGAGCTATTTTAGTAACGCCCAGTTGTTTACCGATCCCGGTTGGATCAATGTTATATTCTGCCGGAAGGATAAATAGCACAAAGGCGATTATCGCAACTAATGAAGCGGTGATACTGGCTTTTATAAGTGTTTTTGAACTAACTGTATGTTGCATATATTTCTCTAAATTAATTAATTATATAGCCGGTTAATTGAAGGCCGACTAGCATTAAGCCGGCACTCATTAACGCACCGTTGATAAATGTTGAAAAACGATGAAATGACGGCCGTTTACGCCACACATTAATGGCAATTAAAATAACTGCGAGCGCTAAAAATTGGCCAAGCTCTACGCCAATATTAAAGGCGATTAGGTTTGTCAGTAATCCATCTTCGGGTAATTGAAACTCTTGTAACTTGGTTGCTAGACCAAAGCCATGAAACAAACCAAAAATAAGCACCGCCATTTTTGTATTTGGCTGCCAATTAAAACAACGCTTAAACCCACCTAAGTTATCAAAGCCCTTATAAATAACTGAAAAACCAATAATAGCGTCAATTAAATAGGCATTAATCTGAATATCGCCAAGCACACCTAATAGTAACGTTGTGCTGTGGCCGATGGTGAACATGGTGACATACAGCAAAACCTCTTTACTGCGATACAAAAAGAAGATAACACCGATTAAAAACAATATATGGTCGTAACCGGTGATCATGTGCTTTGCACCAATATAAATAAATGGCACAAACTGTACGCCTTGGTTTTGCTCTAAAAAAGCGCGAGTGCTGTCATCAACTCCATGGGCCAAGGTCTCAAAGCTAAGAAAAGCCAAAACAAGCACCATAATCATTATGCTAACGTTTATTATTTTAGTTGACATCATGTTGCTCCAACGTTTCACTTTCAGTCAAAATAGACTCCTTTTCATTGTGTAAAAGTCGATACAGTGCGGGGATCACAAATAATGTTAGTAAGGTCGACGAAATAATGCCGCCAATTACCACGGTTGCTAAAGGCCGCTGTACTTCTGAGCCAATCCCTGTATTAAGTGCCATAGGAATAAATCCTAATGAGGCAACCAGTGCTGTAGTTATCACTGGGCGAAGACGTGTTAATGCCCCCTCTGTTATCGCTTGATTAAGCCCCATTCCTGAGCTGCGTAATTCACGAATAAACGATACCATTACCAAGCCGTTTAATATGGCAATGCCGGATAAAGCAATAAAACCGACCGCTGCAGATATTGAAAATGGAATATCACGTAACAGCAGTGCTGCAATTCCACCGGTAAGCGCTAAAGGCACACCGGTAAAAATAATCGCAGCATCTTTAAGTGAGTTTAAAGCTAAAATAAGCAAGCCTATAATCATTAACAATGTAACGGGCACAACCACACTCAAACGCTCAGAGGCCGATTGTAACTTTTGATACGTTCCTCCGTATTCAATCCAATAACCAGCAGGAATAGTGACTTTATCTTCAATAATTGTTTGAATATCTCCAACAAAGCTTCCTAAGTCACGTCCTCGTACATTGGTAGTCACTACAATACGACGTTTAGCATTTTCGCGATTAATTTGACTTGCGCCATTAGTGAGTTTGATTGTTGCTAACTCTTGGAGCGGCACAGCGCGACCATTAGGTAAATTAATAGGTAAGTAACCTATCTCTTGCACATTATTACGCTGCTGCTCTTCTAAACGAACAACAATATTAGAGCGGATATCCCCTTGATAATACTTACCTGCAATAGTCCCTCCTAATGCGGTGGCTAACTGTGACTGAATGTGTGCTTTGCTGATACCAAACTGGCTTAGTTTTTCAGTATTGGGTACAATTTCAAGCATTGGCAACCCGCTTGTTTGCTCTACCATTAAATCGGCAATACCGTCAACATTTCCAATAGCGGATTCAATCTCCTTACCTAACGCAGCAAGTGTTTCAAAGTCATCACCAAACACTTTAATTGCCAGCTCAGCGCGTACACCTGCTAATAATTCATTAAAGCGCATTTGAATTGGTTGTAAAAACTCATAGCGGTTACCTGGAATTGGCTTAACTAAGGCTGCTAACTCTTCAACAATTTGTGCTTTTGACTTATCAGGGTTTGGCCATTGCTCTCGTGGTTTTAGAATAATAAAGTTATCGGCTACGCTAGGGGGTACTGCATCTGTTGCTACATCTGCGGTGCCAATTTTTGCAAATACACGCTCGACTTCAGGCATCTGCGTAATTTTTTCTTCCAACACTTTTTGTAGCTCAATCGCTTGGCTTAATGATGTACCAGGAATACGAAGCGCATGCATGGCAATGTCTCCTTCATCAAGATTTGGTGCAAACTCGCTTCCTAAGCGTGTCGCTTGATAACCAAAGAATGTTACGAGTAAACAAGTTATTAGCACCACAGCCCAGCGGCCTTTTAATGCTAATGAGAGTACCGGCTTATAAATACGACTTAACCCCAGCATAATATGATTAGGTTTTTCTTTAATTGGCTTTTTAAATAATAGGGCGATCATTGCAGGCACAAATGTGATCGAAAGCGCCATTGAACAAAGCAAAGCAATCACAACCGTTAATGCCATTGGATGGAACATTTTTCCTTCAACGCCTTCAAGCGCGAAAATAGGTAAATAAACAACGGTGATGATGAATACACCGAATAAAGCGGGTCGAATAACCTCTCGTGTAGCCGTAAAAACAATGTCTAAACGTGCTTTTAAAGAAAGAGGGGTATCACCTCTCATACTTAAACGACGTAAGCAGTTTTCGACGATAATTATCGTACCATCAACCAATAGACCAAAATCTAATGCCCCTAAACTCATCAAGTTTGCACTGACTCGCGTATGTACCATACCGGTTATTGTCATCAACATTGCAAATGGGATCACTAAAGCCGTTAAAAATGCGGCTCTGAAATTCCCCAGTAATATAAATAATACAACAATAACTAAAATGGCCCCTTCGAGCAGGTTAGTTTGAACAGTATTAAGCGTTTTATCTACCAGTTTAGTTCGGTCATAGACGGCTTTTGCAACTATACCTTCGGGTAAACTGCCATTGATTTCTTTTAACTTTTCACCAACGCCTTGTGCAACTGTGCGACTGTTCTCACCTATTAACATGAACACGGTGCTCATCACCACTTCGCGGCCATTTTGTGTAGCAGCACCAGTACGCAATCCTTTGCCATCACTTATAGTGGCAACATCTTTAATAAACACTGCACTGCCGTCTATGGTTTTGATGGGTAAATTAGTGATTTCAGTTAAACCAGCAACCTGACCTGGGACACGAATTAACCATTGCGCACCGCTTTTTTCAATAAATCCGGTGCCTTGGTTTTGGTTGTTTTGACCAATAGCATCAACAACATCTGCTGAGGTAAGATTATAAGCCAGTAGTTTTTCAGGTTTAAACGCAACGAGAATTTCACGCTCGTAACCACCAATAGGGTTTACTTCAACAACACCTGGTACCCGCATTAATTGAGGGCGAATTGTCCAGTCATGTACTGTTCGTAAATCAATGGGGGTTATATCACTACCGTCGGGATTTTTAGCACCAGGCACAGCATCAACCGTAAACATAAAAATCTCACCTAATCCAGTAGCAATGGGACCAAGCTCAGGTAAAAGGTTTATCGGCAACTCCGAACGTGCACTAGACAACCGCTCATTAACCAACTGACGAGCAAAGTAAACATCGGTATTATCAGCAAAAATAGCAATAACCTGAGATAAACCATAACGAGACACTGAGCGTGTGTTTACAAGTCCTGGTAACCCCGCAAGTGCGTTTTCGAGGGGGAAAGTAACGCGTTGTTCAACCTCTAACGGCGTATAGCCTGGCGCTTCGGTGTTGATCATAACCTGAACATTGGTTATATCAGGTACTGCATCAATAGGCAGTTTAGTAAAATTCCATAAGCCTAATCCTGCAATGGCTAATACCATGACAAGAACGAGGATATTGCGCTTTATAGCAAAGCGTAAAATCGATTCTAACATTACGCTCTCCTAGTGATCGTGTGACGCGCCAGATTTTTCAATATCGGCTTTGATGACATAGCTATTTTCAGTAACATACTCGGTACCGGCAGGCAGTCCACCTAGTACTTCTATCCATGTTGCATCTGAACGACCCAGCTCAAGCATCCTGACTTCATATTCATCAGCGACTTTTGCATACACGACCGTAAAATCACGAAAGCTCTGTAAGCCTATTTTCTTTACCGCTAAAGGAACTTCAAAAGAAGCAGTTTCAATATCGGCTTTAACAAAACTCCCTTCCAACAAAGGCTCAGTCTGTTGTGCCAACGTAACCCACACCATTCTTGCCTGATCACTTCTAACTTTTGGCTCTATAAATGATACCTTACCAGCAATATTCACAAGACTACCTTCTGCCTTAATGCTCACTAGAGTGCCTTGAGATACTTTGCTGTAATCGCTCGGGTAGACAGCTAATTTAACGACAGATTGACTCGCGTCTGTGATAACAAGCAGTTCACGGTTATTCGTTTGCTCACCTGAATTAGCCATTTGTTTTGCGACAAAACCAGCAATAGGCGATTTTATCTCATAGGGGTTTAAACTTTCATTACTTTCAATCGTCATTAAAGTTTGGCCTTTATTTACTTTATCGCCAAGCTTTACATTTAAGTGCGTAATAACACCTTCAAAACGTGCAAAAACAGTGCGGTGCGCACTCGGCGGTAACCAAACCTGTCCATAAGCAGGGATCGTTTGATGAAGCTTTTGAGACCCTGCAATTGCAGTTTCAATCGCCATTGCATCTACTACTGCGGGTTCGATTTTTGTTCGCCCCTCTAGGTTATCGTATTGCCAACGATATGTTTTTCCTTGGTAGCTCGCATTTACTGTGACAATAAAAGAGTGCGGTTCGTAAATTTCCATATCCCCACGTAAAAAGTCACTTTGGCTAATAAACTTAATATCATCAATCACATTACCTAATCGGGTTAACGTAACCGTTAATTCAACATCGTCGGGATTAATTGGGTTTTTATTATCTGTTAACCATACTCTAAACTCAGGTGGTACGCCTGTTTCGAAAATCGCTAACTCCAATGCGAAGTTTCCTTCACGAAGCATACGACCATTATGCGGCCCTTTTTCAGGCTCTGCTTGCTCTGTAGTAGGTGTTGATACTGCGCTAGCGGGTAAATGTACCCCCGCGCTGAGGCCGAGTAATACGGCAACGGTTATGGAGGAAATAAAGTTTGTCGTTTTCATAAATAATCTCATTGTTCTATCGATGCGCCAGTAAGACGCTGAATTTCTATATGTTGTAAATGTAAGCTTTCATAAGCGCTAAGTAGTTCTGATTGCGCGCTTAATTGCGCCTGACGCACGCTACTCCACTGGTTGTAATTCAATTTACCAACGTTAAATGCTTGTTTTGCTTGGGTAAGCGCGGTTTCTAGCGTGGGAATGATTTCATTTTTTGAGGTGGTAATTACATGAACAGAATGCTTAACTTCTTGAAGCAAAGCATAAAGCTGGCTATTAGCTTGTTGAGTTAAACTCTTCGCTTGCGCTGTTAATACATCTTGCTCGGCACGTAACTTAGCGACCGTTCCGGCATTGCTGCCAGATGCTCCCCACGGAATAGAAACACCGGCCACGAGCCCATAGTCATCCGTTGATTCATAACGACGTAAGCCTGTTGTAAATTGCCATTGTGGTTTTGCTTCAATTTGAGCTAATTCAATGTGTGATTGTGCAATACGTTTTTGACTTGCTAACTGCATCAAACGAGGCGCATTTTTAAAGCGCTCGAACTGTGACTGAAAATCTACAATTTTAGGTAACTGCAATAAGTTACCTGTAAGTGTAAAGTCAGTGCGAGGCTCTGCCCACAAGGCTGAAAGCTGATATTTTCCGCTGGCTATTTCATGCTCAAGATCTTCGACAAGTAATTTTTGTTTAATTAGTTCAGCTTTGGCTAAATTTTTATCAATAGCCAACGACTGACCAATACGAACTCGTTTATCTATTGCATTTACAACTTCATTCGCTTGTCTTACTGCCATTTTATTGAGCTTTAGTGCCTCTTCTTTCACCAGTAGTTGAATAAATTGCTTCGCAGTCATCGCGGCTAAATCAAGTGCAATAATTTGTTTATCTAAACGTAACTGCTCAAGTTCAGACTGGCTTGCTTTTACGCGACTATCAATTTGCTCTTGTTGAATCAGCCAAGAGAAAGTTAAGGTTGATTGCATATTTTGCAAACCACTATGCTCACCTGTCCCAAAAGCATCTTCAACCATTAAGCCTATTTGTGGTCTTTGGCCTATACTTGCTTGCTTTATTTTGCCTTGCTGGGCTTTATCTCGATAAAAGAAGCCCTGTAACTGCGGGTTGTTAGCAAGCGTGAATGAGATGGCTTGCTTTAGATTTAATGTTTGATAAGCCTCAGCACTTGCAAAACACGGCAGTGCTGTAAAAGCCATCAATACCCCCACAAAAAACCGACTGCCAATCGGTTTTTTGTGGGTGAAATGACTACTAAATGATTTCATTTTAATCCTTACTTAGTGGATGAAAAAAGTTTCGATAAGATGGTGGACACTATCGACAGTCGACAGTGTGAATAAACTGATAACCACAAAGCTAAACAAAGTGATCATTAAAAGTAGCTTAGGCGTAGTGGAGATTGGCATTAACAATGTTTGTATACGCTGAGTTATTTGCTCATTACTAAAATGACTCATGTATATATTGTCATTCGTAATATGTTGTTGTCGTTGAAATCGAGCAACATTAATAAGTGCTTGAGCCACATCTAAGCCATCAAAACTTTGCGTTGCACCGACATCAGCAATTTGTTCTGTTAAAGCCGTATAAGATTGCTGTAACGCCGCGCGCGTTGACGCAGGAAAACACCAACCAAATAGACTAAACAGTGTTTTAAAAAGCGGATCTCGGGCTTTTAAATGTGCTAGTTCATGCTGTATGACTATGTGTACTGTTTTTTCATCAAGTGCTTGTAATCCGCTGGTTATATATACTTTTGGATTGAAAAAACCAACAGTAAATGCCTCTGGTATAAGGTGTTCAATAACGTGTACAGACTGGTTTGGATAATCTTTGTGAGGTTGAGTATTTGATAAAGCCAACAGACTGCTCATTGCTGAACTATGTCTATTAAGACTAAAAAATGCATGTACGCTAGCACTTGCCATCAAACAAACAGCCGATATAAGCAATACCGAATGCCAACTATATACAGAGAAAACCTCAAGGTGATGCCAGTGAGCGACTCCTTGCCACCAATTAGACATTGGATTTTGATGTGCCTGCCAAAATACAGCTGCACACAATAATGAGATCCACCAAGGGCTGCTAATAGTTAACCAAAGCATGAACTTACGCTCGGTAAACTGGAAAATAGTAAGTTTTTTACAAAGCGAGGTGTGGAAGAAGGAAATCAATATGATCACACAAATAAAAGCGGTCACCGCTGCGCTCGCTAGATTTAAAAACACGGCCCAATTTCCAACAATCATGTTTACACTTTTCCGCTTCGTAGTTTTCGCTGCTGCTCTATAAGTTTTTCGAGCTCATCTAATTGTGTATCATTAAAATTAGTCGAAGTAGAAGAAAATGCAGCAATTAAACTGTTTTCACCCTCTTCAACAAAGTCAGCTGTAATATCATTTATTAAAGTAGCTATAAGCGAGTTACGATCAACTTTAGTTCGGTAATTATAAGCATGACCCTGCTTAGTTCTGCTAAGAAGGCCTTTTTTATAAAGTCTTTCAAGGGTGCTTTGAATAGTATTGAGAGTGCAGCCACGTGTTTTACCTAAACGACTGTGCACATGCTTTGCATCCGCTTCTTTAGAAGACCACAAATATTGAAGTACTAGTTTTTCTAATTCGCCTAACTGCATAATCAAATATCTCTTAACAACATAGCCATATCATGGCAAAATAAAAACCGATAGGCAATCGGTTTTTATTTTTTTATTTAAAAAGGAAAGTAATACATGGGTTGGATAATTTTTAAATACTTAGTGACAGCAGCAATTGTTGTAGCGGTTTCAGAGGTCGCAAAGCGCAGTGATAAACTCGGAGCACTAATTGTAGCACTTCCATTGGTAACCATTTTAGCGATGATTTGGTTGTACGTTGAAAAACAGCCGCCAGAGAAAATTGCGAGTCATGCCTGGTACACATTTTGGTATGTTGTGCCTACCTTACCGATGTTTTTAATATTTCCATCATTACTACACCGATTTGGTTTTTGGCCATCACTCGGCCTCAGCGCCTTAATAACTTGTTTTATTTTTGGAGTGTTTGCATTCGTCGTTAGTAAATTTGGAATAAATTTATTACCCTAAAAGTTGTTTCTGAAATTAATAATATGGTGAAATCAAGGATGTAGCTGAGGCAATAATTTCGATACTTATCTCTAAAAAATTTCCCATTACTTAGCAGAGTCAAATAAAAGCTAGCCTTATTTATGTACTAAGAGTGATAATATAAACAGAATATGGCTCATTTTATGGAACTATAAAAATGCTTCTATAACTCTAGTTCTAAGTGATTTAATTTGTATACTGCTCAATGAACAACCTGAAAGCAGCTCATAATAAGCTAAACCGCGCTCTGAAGTTAGGCCCCCTAGAACGAGTTTATCAAGGTTTTCTTTTAACTTATTATCCCTGTTTATTTTTGGCAATGTTAAAGGTCTAAATGTATCTTTTCTCACCAAAGTTGTGTCACATTCCATATCAACATAAGAGCAACTATCTGGTATATCAATATTAATACGCTCAGCAAACTCAATTAAGCTTGTTTCTGCAAATGTGAATAACCAGGCGAATTCAACTTTACCTTTGCCAGACCTAAGAATGCGCCCTAGAACTTGCCTAAAATACAACTCTGTTTTTATAGAGCTTAAATGACAACATACTTGTAGCCTAGGTATGTCGGTCCCTTCACTGATCATACCAACACTAACGATCCACTGTTCAGTAGATGACTTAAATGAGTTGATCTTCTGTGTTGAATTATCGTGTAAGTAAGTAACTATGGTTGACGTTTGATTAAATTCTTCAATTAATAAGCTGTTTATCATTTCAGCGTGCTTAACTGAAGACGCAACAACTAGGCCGCCGGCAGCCGGGTTTGAAGCTCTTATCTCCGACAGTTTTAATACGGCTAACTTCAATAAATACCTAAGTGCAGAGTCATTATTAAGTACCTCTTGGTACGCTGATTGAGCTTGTTTAACAAATTCAGCTATTGATCCATATGTATCTTGGCCATCCGAAATACTATTGCTATCAACTAAAACTATTTTTGGCTCTCTACAGACGTTATCTCTAATAGCTTGACTCAAGCTGTATTGATAATCGCATATCAACTCACCTTCTGGGTCAGAATAATTCACTAAAGCAATAGGAAGGGCGTCTGAGCGCCAAGGAGTGCCCGATAGCGCAAGTGTGTAAGTTGCAATATCCTGTAAATGGAAAACAACTTTCTCACCCCACGTATTGATTTTAGATTTATCTTGCGAGAATGAGCAGTGATGTATTTCATCAAAAATAAAAAATGTACGATACTTTCTAAGCCCATCCCAAGTACTTTCAGGAATAGAGCATAAGCTTTGATAAGTCATAGAGGCACCTACAGCCGTAAATGAGCCATCAAACGAACACCCAATTATTTTTCCAAATGTTCTTTTGATATTATTAGCCACTTCAACCGATGGTGAAAAGCAGATCACTCTATCTATCATTCCTTTATCAAATAACGTTTTGGCCAATGAAGCTGCCATTATTGTTTTACCAGCACCAGGAGTGGCCTGACATAGAAAGTGCTTATCAATAGCTGTATATTTTTTTACTGCTAACTCAACACATTCCCTTTGCCAACTTCTCAGCATTGCCGTGCACCATTATCCAAAGAGGCCAATATATTAGTTAAAGCGTTAACTTTTCCTAATAACTTCGCTGAATTATTTTTAGCATCGTCTAATGCAGAATAAAACAAGCTAAGGTGCTCAGGGAATCGCTTTTGTAGAGCTTTATATTCATCAACTTCCCCTAACAAAATCGCAAGCTCAGCCTCAAACTGTTTCTTTTCATTCAATAAAGTTTCAACAAGCGGTGATGCTTGATTATTAGTATGACTGCTAATTGATTTTTCTTTTTCAATTACAACTTGTTTCGCCACAAACGTAGCGTTATTAAACAGCTCAGTTTTAAAATACTTTTTATGGCGGCCACTTCCTTTTGTTTTTAAGAGCTCTTTTCGTTCAAGCGCTGTAATTTGCCTATAAATGAATTTACGCGCCTCATCGATATCTTGATATTTATCAGTTACGGTTAATAACTCATCTCTGAGCTCGACAATTGTAAAACCATTGCACTCTTTTTCGATCAAAAGGGAGTAAATGTGTTGGTTTAATTTGATAACTTGGGGCATTTCTTATACTACAACAATTAAGAAAACTTAGGGTTGCTAAGTATATAGAACAATGCAAAACTTAGAAATACTAAGTTTTATGCTCGAGAGTGATTTTAAGAACATTCCCACAAATAGAACTTAGGATTCCTAAGTGTACAAACCTTTGTAAAACTTAGACAATCTAAGCTATTAGAGACTGAAAAATGATGCTTCTGTGTTCCAAAATCCAATTCCAATTAGACTCAAACAAGCCCGCGCTAAGTCAGGTATTACTCAAAAGCAACTGGGTATACTTATCGGTATGGATGAAAACTCAGCGAGTGGTCGCATGAACCACTATGAAAAAGGCCGTCATATTCCAGATTTAACGACTCTAAAAAAGATCGCTAATGAACTAAATGTTCCATTGAATTATTTTTTCTGTGAAGATGAGACAACAGCAGAACTAGCAATTGAAATATCAAAGTTAGATACAGAGAAAAAGCTTTTATTAATTCAAGAGCTTAAAGGACCATCTAAATAGCTATATTGTACCCATACACAAGGAAGGTTAAATGCGATTTAATGAAAATGGACCTAATATTCCAGATGAACTTCTTGATAAATGTGACCACGGCAAAGTAGTTTTATTTTGTGGGGCTGGTGTTTCTTTTAACTCTGGACTACCAAGCTTTATAGAACTAACAAAAGCTGTAATTGATTTTTTTTCTCCACTAGAAAGCTCCGAGGTTTACCAAGAGTTCTTACCTTGGATCACCGAAAACTCTAATAAGTCACATCTAAGAACTCCATTGGATCAAATTTTCCACTTGCTATACCAAGACTATGGACGTGACGAAGTTAATCAAATCGTTGCCAGGGTACTTTCCAAATCTAATTCTATTGATGATGTTGGCAAGGAGCATGGTATATTAAAACTCTTATCCAGTGGTCAAAGCGGTAAACCAAAAATAGTAACTACAAATTTTGACCTACTTTTTGAGCAGAACGAAATCCTCTCTTATAGTGAACCTCCATTTTTCCCTGATTTATCATCCGGCGCAAGTCTCGAAGCAATAACCTATTTGCATGGCAGGCTAAAAGATCCGTCTGAAAAACATCATCCTTATATTTTAAGTAGCGCAGATTTTGGAAGAGCATATTTATCCGAAGGTTGGGCAACTAAATTTATAATTCAATTATTAGAGGTATACACAGTTGTTTTAGTCGGCTATCAAGCTGAAGATCCTCAGGTGAAATATTTACTTCAGGGACTTAATCATGATGAAAAGTTTGACCGGACAAAAATTTACGCATTTGATAAAGGTGAGGCTGAAGACATCGAAGTCAAATGGCGTGATCGCGGTGTAACTGCAATAGCATACCCTGACCATAGTGATTTATGGGAAACACTTTCTATTTGGTCAGAAAAAGTCGATAAGCCAAAAAAATGGATAAGTTACATATTAAACCTTGCAGCCTCAAGCCCAAGGCAGTTGAAATCATTCCAAAGAGGCCAAGTTGCTAATTTTCTTACTACCTCAGCTGGGGCTAAATTATTTAGTACTACAGAGCCCACACCTTTAGCTGAATGGTTATGTGTTTTTGACCCGCAAATAAGGATAGGAAACCCGAGTAAAGGTCACAATTTTAGGGATAGTGATGGCGAATCATTTGACCCATTTATTGAGTATGGACTAGACGATGATCCTTCGAGACCGGTGGATAAAGAAAACTACAATTTACCAACACTACCACATAAAAACTATTTATCATGGTTACCGTGTGACAATATTGCAACTGAAGATATGGACTTGCGCTCAAACAATAACTTGATATCACCTAGACTCTGGTATATCACAAATTGGATAGTAAAGAACTTAGACGATCCTGTCATTGCATGGTGGGCCATTAGAAAAAGAGCTTTGCATAACGCCTTAAAAGAAAGAATCTTAGTGAAGCTTTATAGTGCCAATTCACTTCCCGCTAAGGCACAAAAAATACTAGGCTTTATAGCTAGCAAGCAGTTTGAGAGTAGTGAATGGTTTAACCCGTCCCATAACTACTATAGATTTCAAGATCTAATAAAAAATGAAGGATGGAATTTAATGTAGTGGTCAACTAATTTTGGCCACAGTTTTAGAATCTTGGTATCTAACCTCAGATTCATTTGGCGCTAAACCAGCATTATAATGATGTGGCCTAACGTTGTTGTAATATCCGTTGATATAATCAC
>NZ_MTQB01000035.1:0-24010 GCF_001974855.1 Pseudoalteromonas sp. SK18
CCCCGAACCCCGAACCCCGAACCTAAGCTGATCTTTTGGATCTTGATTATAAGATCGCGACTATTGAATATAGGATCTCAGCGCGTTTTCATGCTAGAATTTGCGCAATTTTTTTGTACTCGATAAGTAGCACTGTAATGATCTTAGATGATATTCGCATCGTTTTAGTAAACACATCACACTCTGGTAATATTGGTTCGGCGGCGCGCGCCATGAAAACCATGGGATTATCAAAGTTATACCTTGTTGATCCAGCCTGTGAAATAGACAGTCATGCAAGTGCACTCGCTGCTGGCGCGACTGATGTGCTAGGCAATGCTGTTATTGTTGATAGTGTTGCAGATGCGATTGCTGATTGTGCATTAACGATTGGTACCAGCGCCCGTTCACGTACATTATCTTGGCCTATGGTAGAGCCGAGAGAATGTGGTGAAAAGCTTGTAAGCGAAGCCGTAAACGGCCCTGTAGGGCTTGTGTTTGGCCGTGAAAACAGTGGCTTAACTAATGAAGAATTACAACTATGTAATTATCATGTGTGTATTCCTGCTAATCCGGAGTACAGCTCACTTAATTTAGCCATGGCTGTGCAAACCTTATGTTATGAAACGCGTATGGCGTTTTTAAATCAGCAACCTAAGGCTGTTCAAGAAGAAGACGACACCCTATATCCATCGTCTAAACAAACTGAGTTATTTTACGAACATCTTGAAGATACCTTATTTAAAACTGGTTTCATTATCAAGCAGCACCCAGGCATGGTAATGACCAAGCTACGTCGCTTGTTCAATCGAGCTCGTCCAGAAGATGCGGAAATGAATATTTTAAGAGGTATTCTTACCTCAATAAACAAGTCTATAAAATAGCAATTAGTTATAAAAACCCGTATTAAACCTCACACTAATACTTGACTAAATTACTCAGGTAATTACAATAGGCACAATACTTGACCAAAACAGTCGGGTATTACAAGTTTATCGGCCGGCATTCGAGGCTAGCCAATCAGGATAATACTTGACTAATCTACTCTGGTAATTAAAATTTGCACTCTTTTGTGCGGGGGGCGTTATGAAGTTAACATCAAAAGGCAGATACGCCGTTACAGCCATGCTGGATGTTGCACTACATGCAAATATAGGCCCTGTAGCGCTTGCAGATATTTCGCAGCGCCAAGAAATTTCTTTGTCTTATCTTGAGCAATTATTTGCCCGTTTACGTAAAAATGGGCTAGTGAGTTCTGTTCGAGGTCCTGGTGGGGGCTATTTACTAGGACGTGAGGCTGACGTAATTTCAGTTGGCGATGTTATCAATGCGGTAGATGAATCTGTTGACGCTACACGGTGTCAGCGAAGCAATACTGGTTGTCAAAGTGGTATGCGTTGTTTAACCCATACATTGTGGTCAGACTTAAGCGCACGAATTGAAGAATTTTTAAATAATATTACCTTAGCTGAATTGGTCGAAAAGTCGGACGTTAAAGCGGTCGCTCTTCGCCAAGAAAACAGCGTTAATGATGCAATTAAGCAGTTGGAAAATATTCAAGTAAGCTGTCAACTTTAAGGTTGACCTGCAGCGGAGAGAGAAATGAAGTTACCGATTTATTTAGATTACGCAGCAACTACGCCTGTTGACGAACGAGTTGCCAAAGAAATGATGCAGTGCCTGACTATGGACGGTAATTTTGGTAATCCAGCATCGCGTTCACACCGTTTTGGTTGGCAAGCTGAAGAAGTCGTTGACCAAGCACGTACTGACATTGCTGATTTAATTAATGCAGACCCACGTGAAATTGTATTCACATCGGGTGCAACAGAATCAAATAACCTTGCTATTAAAGGTGCAGCTCAGTTTTACAAGAAAAAAGGTAAGCATGTTATTACCGCTAAAACTGAACACAAAGCGGTTATCGACACATGTCGTGAACTTGAGCGTCAAGGGTTTGAAGTAACCTACATGGACGTTGAAGAAAACGGCCTACTTGATCTGCAAAAATTAGCAGATACGATGCGTGACGACACCGTGCTTGTAAGTATCATGCATGTAAATAACGAGCTAGGTGTAATCCAAGACATCAATACTATTGGTGAAATGTGTCGCGAACGTAAAATTATGTTCCACGTAGATGCAGCACAAAGCGCGGGTAAAGTTTTAATTGACGTGCAACAAACCAAAGTAGATTTTATGTCATTCTCGGCGCACAAAGTATACGGCCCTAAAGGCGTAGGTGCTTTGTATGTTCGTCGTAAACCACGTGCACGTTTAGAAGCACAAATGCACGGTGGCGGCCATGAACGTGGTATGCGTTCTGGTACATTAGCAACCCATCAATTAGTGGGTATGGGCGCAGCATTTAGAATTGCAAAACAAGATTTTGAAAAAGATCACGCACACATCAGTGCGTTGCGTAAACGCCTAATCGACGGCATTTTAACGGATATGGACGAAGTGTACTTTAACGGCACGCAAGACCAATCAGTACCTGGTATTGTTAACATCAGTTTTAATTTTGTTGAAGGTGAGTCGTTATTAATGGCTGTTAAAGATATTGCGGTATCGTCAGGTTCAGCCTGTACATCTGCAAGTTTAGAGCCTTCTTACGTATTACGTGCATTAGGTCGCAACGACGAGCTAGCGCACAGCTCAATTCGTTTTAGTATTGGCCGTTTTACCACCGAAGAAGAGATTGATTACACCGTTGAGCTAATGAAAAACTCGATTGGCCGTTTACGTGAAATGTCTCCTCTTTGGGAAATGCACCAAGAAGGTGTTGATTTAGATTCAGTTGAATGGGCGCACCACTAATTAGTGGAGCCCATACCTAGCAGGTAGTGAGGATAGAATTATGGCTTACAGTGATAAAGTAATCGACCACGTAGAAAACCCACGTAACGTAGGTGCTCTAGACAAAAATGATCCGTCAGTGGCAACGGGTATGGTAGGCGCACCAGCATGTGGTGACGTAATGAAATTGCAAATTAAAGTATCGGCAGACGGCGTTATTGAAGATGCAAAATTCAAAACGTACGGCTGTGGTAGCGCAATTGCTTCATCTTCGCTGGTAACAGAGTGGGTTAAAGGCAAAACATTAGACGAAGCTGCGACTATCAAAAATACCGATATCAGCGCAGAGCTAGAATTACCACCAGTGAAAATTCACTGCTCAATTTTAGCCGAAGATGCAATTCAAGCAGCAATTGCAGATTACAAAAGCAAACATACAAACTAAGAGATATTCATGGCAGTGACATTGACAGATGCGGCAGCAAACCGCGTACAATCATTTTTAGCAAACCGTGGTAAAGGCATTGGCCTGCGAGTTGGCATTAAAACGACGGGCTGTTCAGGTCTTGCTTATGTTCTAGAGTTTGTTGATGAGCTAAACGATGACGATGAAACATTTGCGGCCAAAGGCGTTACCTTAATTGTTGACGCTAAAAGCTTAGTTTATATCGACGGCACTGAGCTCGACTACACTAAAGAAGGTTTAAATGAAGGGTTTAAATTTAATAACCCTAACCAAGCTGATGAGTGTGGCTGTGGTGAAAGCTTTACCGTTTAAGCTCAAACTTGTTTTAAGATATAAATAAGCCCTGCCAGTTAATGTAGGGCTTTGTCATTTGTGAGAAGTTATGCGTTATTTTGAGTTATTTGCAATACCGGTTGACTACAATATTGACTTAGCAATGATCAACAAGCACTACTTAGAACTTCAACGTGCTGTACACCCTGATCGTCATGCTAATGCCAGCAGTCGTGATAAATTAATGGCCGTACAAAGTACCGCTGAAATTAACGACGCATTACAAACACTTAAGCATCCGGTTAAACGTGCTGAATATATGTTGAGTGAGCTGGGCGTTGATATTCGCGCAGAGCAGCAAACACTGCAAGATCCCATGTTCTTGATGCAACAAATGGAACTGCGCGAAGAGCTTGAAGAACTTCCCTCTGCAAGTGATCCAGATATCGCTATTGCTAATTTTGAGTCGCAAATAAAGCAATTAAAAGCCCAGTATAGCAACGAATTGGCTGAGCAACTTGCAAGCAACGATGAGCAACAATATCAACACGCTGCTGACAACATTCGCAAATTAAAATTTGTATATAAGTTACAAGACGAACTTGAACGCATTGAAGACAGTTTATTTGACGATTAATTACTTGCTGCAAAGCGAGCAACACGAGTTTAAAGAGCATTATGGCATTATTGCAAATTGCTGAGCCGGGGCAGAGCGCGGCACCACATGAACACAAATTAGCCATTGGAATTGATTTAGGCACTACAAATTCATTAGTGGCAACCGTACAAAGCGGCGAAGCACGCACTATTTCTGATGAGTCAGGCGAAGCAATGTTACCGTCTGTAGTGCGTTACCAAGCTGGTGGCATAACCGTGGGTGCAGACGCGATGCAAGCAGCTACACTCGATCCGGTTAATACACTTATTTCAGTTAAGCGCTTTTTAGGTAAAACCCAAGCCGAAATAGAACAAAGCTATGGCCAACTGCCTTATCAGTTTTGCGATGATAACGGCGCACTTGCGATAGCAACTGAAGCCGGGGAAATCAGCCCAGTAAAAGCATCAAGCCATATTTTAGGTGCGCTAAAAGCACGTGCAGAACAAAGCTTTGGTAATCAAGATATTTTAGGCGCAGTTATTACCGTACCAGCTTATTTTGATGATGCACAACGCCAAAGCACTAAAGATGCGGCTGAACTTGCCGGCATTAATGTGCTGCGTTTATTAAACGAGCCAACCGCGGCTGCGGTTGCTTATGGCTTAGATTCAGGCCAAGAAGGCATAATTGCTGTTTATGATTTAGGAGGCGGTACCTTTGATATTTCTATACTGCGCTTAAATAAAGGCGTGTTTGAAGTATTGGCCACTGGTGGCGATTCAAGCCTAGGCGGCGATGACTTTGACTCATTATTAGTTGATTACCTAAAACAAGAAACCGGCGTAACGGGCTTATCTCCTTCGGTATTACGTTTATTTATAAATAAAGCCAAAGCCTGTAAAGAAGCACTCAGCCAATACGAAAAAGTGAATGTTGGCCTTGAGTTTGACGATGAAAAATACATGGTTGAAGTAACACGAGAGAAGTTTAACGAGCTGGCTATGCCACTGGTTAAAAAAACGCTCCGCTCATGTCGTCGTGCAGTAAAAGATGCCGGTATTGAAAACCAAGAAGTATTACAAGTGGTGATGGTTGGCGGTTCAACCCGCATGCCGTTGGTACGTACTCAAGTTGGCGAGTTTTTTGATAAACAACCACTCACTTCAATTGACCCTGATCGTGTTGTTGCTCTGGGGGCAGCATTACAAGCAGACGTATTAATTGGTAACAAGCCAGATTCAGACATGTTATTGCTGGATGTGTTACCGTTGTCGCTAGGACTTGAGACCATGGGTGGCTTGGTTGAAAAAATCATTCCACGCAATACCACTATCCCAGTTGCACGTGCGCAAGAATTTACTACGTTTAAAGATGGTCAAACGGCTATGTCGTTGCATGTATTACAAGGTGAGCGTGAACTGGTTGACGATTGTCGATCGCTGGCAAAGTTCAGCTTAAAAGGCATTCCACCTATGGCGGCGGGAGCGGCGCATATTCGCGTTACCTTTAAAGTAGACGCTGATGGTTTACTAAGCGTATCAGCCATGGAAAAATCAACTGGCGTTCAAGCAGAAATACAAGTAAAACCGTCGTTTGGTTTGTCTGACGACCAAGTTGCTAATATGCTTAAAGAGTCGATGAGTAACGCTAAAGGCGACATGCAAGCGCGTATGCTTAAAGAGCAACAAGTTGAAGCGCTTCGTGTAATAGAAGCAATGGAAGCCTCTTTAGCAGCTGATGGCGATTTACTTGAGCCTGAGCAACTAGCGGCGCTAAAAGTGGAAATAAACGAACTTGCAAAAGTACGCGAGAGTGCACAAGAGCCAAGCGAAATTAAAGCAGCCATTGAAAAAATGGACAATGCGAGTAGTGATTTTGCCGCGCGTAGAATGGATGCATCAATTAAAAAAGCCTTAACAGGCCAGTCAGTAGACAATATATAAGAGAGATTAGAATGCCACAAATTGTTTTTCTTCCCCATCCGGAGTTGTGTCCTGACGGTGCAGCAATAGAAGCGCCCGCTGGCGAAACGGTACTTGATATCGCGCTTAAAAATGGCATTAGCATTCCTCATGCCTGTGAAAAATCATGTGCATGTACAACGTGTCATTTAGTGATCCGTGAAGGCTTTGACTCATTAGATGAAAGTGACGACCTAGAAGACGACATGCTAGATAAAGCATGGGGTTTAGAGCCTGAGTCACGTTTAGGTTGCCAAGCAATCATTAGAGATGAAGACTTAGTGGTTGAAATACCAAAGTACAATCTCAATATCGTTAATGAAGAGCATTAGTTTTTAATTAACGACTATTATATTAAAAGCCGCTGTTTAACACCGCGGCTTTTTTGTTTGTATTAAGTAGCAGCGGGTTTATCCCGCGTCTTTTTTAAAGGTTAAAGGCGAAAGGTTACGAGCGGCGGGTAAGCCAAAAGCTCTATAAGTGCGTTAGGTAAACTCCCGACTAAAAGGTGGCGAACATTGTTTTGTAGGCGAGGCTTTATGCCGCGCAAGTTTTTCTTCTATGTGTAGCTCGCAGCGCCTCGGTGCACTCTGTGGTGAAAAAATTAAAACACTATTTACCACAGAGGCCACAGAGAAAGAGATTAAAGACAAAGGTTTTAGGTTAAAGGTTAAAGGAAAAAGGTTACGAGCGACGGGCTGCGAGGCGCGGGTAAATTAAAATAGCCTGTAGGCGGGGCTTTATGTCGCGCACATGTAGCAGCGGATTTATTCCGCGTCTCGAAACCCGAAACCCGAAACCCGAAACCCGAAACCCGAAACCCGAAACCCGAAACCCGAAACCCGAAACTTATTCCGGAGGTATATTTTGAGTGATCTTATTTTTTCAGACTCGTTTATAAACGGTGAATTTTATAAAACCGCTACGCGATTTAGCGTCGATGATCCTGCGACCGGAAAAAGCATAATAGAAGTTAGCGACATTGACGAGCAGGGCGTAAATACAGCTATTAATGCGGCAAAAGGCGCGTTTGTAAAATTAAAAGCCACCAATGCAACCGAGCGAAGTGACACTTTGATGCGCTGGTATGAGTTGGTGATAAAACATAAACAAACGTTAGCTACACTTATGACCAAAGAGCAGGGAAAACCGCTTAAAGAATCTCTCGGTGAGATAGACTATGGCGCCGGCTTTATTAAGTGGTTTGCCGAGCAAGCTAAACGCAGCTACGGCGATGTGATCCCTGCAACCGACAATCAGCATCGCTTAACCAGTTATAAACAACCTATTGGCGTGGTTGCCGGTATAACACCATGGAATTTTCCTGTGGCTATGGTGACTCGAAAAGTCGCGCCGGCTTATGCTGCTGGCTGTAGCTTCATTTTAAAACCTTCTGAGCATACACCACTATGTGCTATTGCTTTAGCGTATTTAGCTGATCAGGCTGGCTTTGTAAAAGGCGCATTCAATGTGTTGGTATCACAAAACGCTAAAGACGTAGGTAAAATGCTGACTGACTCAGAGGTCGTACGTAAGTTTACTTTTACTGGCTCTACCGAGGTGGGTAAGCAGTTACTATCGCAATGTGCTGAGACAATTAAGAAAACATCAATGGAATTAGGTGGCAATGCGCCGTTCATTATTTTTGACAATGCCGATATTGATGACGCCATTGATGGCTTAATGGCGGCTAAATTTAGAAATAGTGGCCAAGCGTGTGTGGCGGCTAACCGTATCTTTATTCAGCGCAGTATTATGGATAAAGTGCTAAACAAGCTAACCTCAAAGGTTGCTGGATTAAAAGTGGCAAACGGCTTTGAAGATGAAGTGGATATTGGTCCGCTGATATACCCTGAGGCTAAACAAAAAGTTCAGCAATTGATAAACGATGCATTAAGCAAAGGGGCTTCGCTTATTGGCGAGCAACGAGATTTAGGGGGGAGTTTTCAAAACCCAGTTATTGTTAACAATGTTACGCCTGAGATGAATATTTATCACCAAGAGGTGTTTGGCCCTGTATTAAGTATAATCCCGTTTGATGATGAGGCAGAAGTACTGGCATTGTCTAATGATGTTCCCTATGGACTAGCAGCCTACTTTTATAGTCAGAATATTAAGCAAATATACCGCGTAAGTGAAGCGCTAGAATTTGGTATGGTCGGTGTTAATGAAGGGGTTATATCAAACCCTGTAGCGCCGTTTGGTGGGGTAAAACAATCTGGTCTCGGCAGAGAGGGCGGTCACCAAGGGTTAGATGAGTACTTAGAAGAAAAATATGTATGTATTAAGGTGTAATGTTAAAACTGTTCCGATGAGTTAACAGTTCAGCATTTTAAGTTGCTTGAAACGGGTGTAAATGCTACCTTTTCAAAAAATATTTAAGTAAACAAAACGTAAAAAATTTCTATAAGTAGAAATACCCCCGTGTGTAAATGCCACCATCTGGTGGCATTTTTTTTATCTTTATACAAGGAGAGGTTTTTTGCAGCTTTCCATTTTAAGGTCTAAACTATTCTTAATTAGATACTATTCTAATTATAATCCTTTTATAGGTGGAACTTTACGTAATAGCAATTCCTTTTGCTATATGTAACTTTTTGTAACTGTATGTTTTTAAATGTTTATTTTTAGTTTGAAAATAAGTAGAATGAAGTTTCAGTAGTTTCAAAACTATTAACATATAGTATAAATGTATAATTGTGTTTTATACATTTATAAATTAACATTCCGCAAATTCACACATTAAACATAATGAATCACCCACTATGAGTAGAAGAAATCAAGCAACGGTAGACCAGGAAGTTTCGTTTGGCATTGACGAAGAATTAGTTTCTACAACAGATTTACGAGGCGTTATCACTTATGCAAATGATAGCTTTTGTAAAGTTTCAGGGTACACAATTAATGAGCTGACAGGGAAAAACCATAATATGGTTCGCCACCCAGACATGCCGCCTGCGGCTTTTGGGGATATGTGGGCTAATTTAAAAAGCGATACCGCTTGGCGAGGAGCGGTAAAAAATAGATGTAAAGATGGGCGTTATTATTGGGTAGATGCATTTGTTACCCCTATTTACGAAAACGGTAAAAAAGTAGGTTATCAATCAGTTCGCCAACAACTCCTTCCAGAATATAAAAACCGCGCAGAAAAGCTATACCAACGTTTAAATAACGGTCAATCAATTACGCCTTTAAGTGAAAAGTTAGCTGCATTTAAATTGCCGCTATTTATTGGTTGTGCAGCCTTAATTGCTTGGTTAACAAGTTACATGTTCTGGTTATGTTTGCTGTTTGTTCCTTTGCCTTTTATTATTTTTTATGAAGAGTTAATTCGCTCGCAAAGCGCGCTTAAAGAAAGCAAAAAAGGCAGTGACAGTGTATCTCGCCATGTTTATTCTGGCAGCGATAGCCTTAGTTATACTGATTTTCAGATTAAACTGCTTGAGGGTAAAGTCACTACTATTGTTGGCCGTATTATTGATGGCACCTTAAGCTTGAGTAAAGGTGCTGATTCTCTAAAAATTTGTGCTGAAGCTGCGCAGGCCGGTGTTGAAAAAGAAGCATCCGAATTGCATCAGGTATCCTCTGCGGTTGAAGAGATGGTGCATTCAATTGATGAGGTCGCTAAAAATACCTTAGTAACCAACCAACGTGTTCAACAAGCTCATCAAGACTGCGAAAATGCAACGCAAGCTATGTCAGGCACCATGCGTGAAGTATCGTTACTCGCAACAGAAGTTGATAACTCAGCAAGTTCAGCGAGCGAGCTAGCAACAGAGGCTGAAAAAATTGGTGGTATAATGCAAGAGATACAAGGGATTGCCGACCAAACAAATTTACTTGCACTTAATGCGGCTATAGAAGCTGCGCGTGCCGGTGAGCACGGTAGAGGCTTCTCAGTTGTTGCTGACGAAGTGCGTGCGCTTTCAAGCAGAACACATACCGCTACAGAGCAAATCCAAATATCTATATCTGAAATGCAATCTACGCTTTTAAATTGGTCAAAAACCATGGAAGCGGGTAAAAACGCGGCAGAGAGTTGTGTGAAAGAAACCCGTAATACCCAAGATATCGTCTCCAAAGTATACGCTGCAATTACTGATATTTCTGATTTAGCAACGCAAATATCAACCGCTGCAGAAGAACAAAGTATGGTATCACAAGAAATCAGCCGTAATATTTCAAATATTAGTAGCGCATCGTCAGAAAACCTAGCGCAAGCGCATTGTGTAGGTGCTGAGTCTGATGCAATCGAAAAGCACTCTAAAGCATTAGCATCACTAGGGCTTTCTTTTAAAGTAGGTTAATAACGTGAGCAAGGATAGCAAACATTCTGATATAGGCGCAGCCTATGATGCACCGTATTCTCAATGCGCAAATTTAAGTGCGCAATTGAGTGCGTTGCAACAAGAAATAAAAGCCGATTACTTATTTATTGCCTCAGTTGATGAGGATAAATTAGCCACTACGCAGTTAGTTTTATGCAATGCCGAGGTGGTTGAAAACTTTTCTTACAGCCTTGAAGGTTCGCCCTGTGAGCCCCTTTTAACCCAAAATGTATGTTTTATTACCCATGATTTACAACAAAGTTACCCTGAAAATAGGCTGTTACAGGCAATCAATGCCAATGCCTATATTGGGGCGGCTATTTTAAATGATGATGGCTTACTAACAGGTGTCTTAGTGGGCCTGTATTTTAATGCGCATCAAAATTTAGAATCTTATAAATCAACCCTGTTAAGTTTTGCTAACTATACTAGCGTGTATTTACAAAAATGTTTCTTAGAAAATAAATCAAGTTCGCAAAAGCTGCTTATTAATGCCGTTGAAAGTATGGCAAAAGTGGGGAGTTGGCAATATACAGTTTTAACTGATGAGTTATATTTTTCGCCAGAAGTTTATAAAATCTATGCACTTGCTGCTAATACTAAAATAAATACGACTCAAGCCATCGCGCATTATGCGGGTGAAAAAGAACAAGCGCGTATAAACCAGTTGTTTAAGCGACTACAAACACTAGGGCTTCCTTATTGTGAGGACTTTGAGTTTGTAGATGCAAAAGGGCGAAAAAAATGGGTGCGTACTAGCGGGCAACCTGTTTTTGATATTAATAATGACTTAACTGCCGTTCAAGGTGCTTTTGAGGATGTTACCTTAGAGTACGAATTAAAAGCCAAAGTTGAAGATAAAAATAATCGTCTTGAAGCCATTTTAGATAATCTTAACGACGCTGTTATTACCATTAATCAAAAAGGCGTTATTGTTCATTGTAATAAAACAGCACTGACGATGTTTGGTTACGATGACAATGAAATGCTAGGTTTATCAATCAATAACTTAATGCCAGAACCCTATGCCTCAAAGCATCATGCTTACATGCGAAATTATGAGCAAACAGGGGAAGCTAAAATTATTGGTGTTGGTAGGCAACTACCTGCTCGTAAGTGCGACGGTACTATTTTTCAAATAGAGTTGTCGCTTACTAAAGCGGTAAATGACTCATCCATTGAATATATTGGTGTAGTAAGAGATATAAGTGAAAAACTTGAAGCACAAGATACTATTTATAATTTAGCTTATTCAGATCCCATCACCGGTTTAAAAAATAAACGCTGGTTTGAACGTGAATGTAGAAGTTTACTGCAAAGTGCCAGTTTGAATAGCAGTTATATTTATGCTGCGTTGTTAGATATGGATAAATTATCTCAGTTTAATTTTAAGTATGGAATTGAAGCAGGAAATGAAGCACTTATTTTAACGGCTAAAAAACTATCTAAAGCCGTTGAAGGAGAGTACAAACTGTATAAAAGTGGTGTTGATTCTTTTTTAATAATTAGCACTTATCCCAATCGCAACTTATGTGATTTGGAGCTACAACAACCGATAATTGACTCTAAAATATTAGCCTTGACTAACTTTTCCCATAAGATCAATGATCTTGAAGTGGTATTAAGTGCCTCTTTGGGCAGTACTATTATTGATGCGAGTAAAGATTCATACGACTCACTGTTCAATAAACTTGATTACTCACTAAAACAAGCCAAAAAGCTATCTCCTTTTGGTTACTATTTTGCAGATTTAGATGCATTAAAGCGTTATGAACGTACGAATAAAATCCGTTACTTGCTGATAAATGTGGATAAAAGCAATGAACTAAAACTCGCGCTTCAGCCGCAATATGTTAATGAAAATACCTTTCATTCTTCAGAGGCATTATTACGTTGGCATTCTCAAGAGCTGGGTATTATAAGCCCTGCTGAATTTATACCTATTGCCGAAGAAAGTGAGACCATTATTAAAATTGGCGATTGGGTGATTGATAACGTGTGTAAATTATTACATCAAGTGGGTCAGTTAGGTAAAAGCACCTGTATTGCGGTTAATATAAGCGCTAAGCAAATAGTAGCATCAGACTTTAAAGAGAAGTTATTAGCTAGCGTGCAAAAATGGCAAGTGTTGCCACAGCATTTAATTATTGAATTGACGGAAACCACCTTAGTGTCAGACATAGAGCTGGTAAAAGAAACCATGGTTGAGCTGAATCAAATGGGTTTTAGGTTTTCAATAGATGATTTTGGAACGGGTTATTCAAGTTTGAGTTATTTAAAAGAGTTACCTATTTCAGAGCTTAAAATAGATAAATACTTTGTTGATGGCATTATGGATAACGAGGATAGTTCCAGTAAAACAATTGTAAACATGATCATCGACATGGCCAACGCACTTGGCGTAAATAGCGTGGCAGAAGGCGTTGAAGAAACAGCGCAATTCAATTACTTAAAACAACGTGGCTGCGACTTGTTTCAAGGCTACTTATTTTCAAAGCCAATCCCTGTAGAACAGTGGAAAGAACGCCTTTAATAATATGTAGCAGCGACTTTATGTCGCGTCTTTTTAGGTTACGTGCTCAAAGCTTACGAGCGACGGGCTGAGAGGTGCGGGTTAAGATTGATTGGTGTAGCAGCGACTTTATGCCGCGTCTCGAAACTCGAATCCCGAACCCCAAGCTTGCATATTTACAGTAGCAGCGATTTTACATCGCGTCTTTTAAAGACTCGGTGGCGCGGAATAAACCCTCTTCTACACGTCGGCTGTAATATTAAACATAAACGCAATCCCAATAAGGGTAATCTGCAACATTGGCTATTAACTTTGCCCTCAAAGGATTGGCAATAATATAACGAGCGCTTGCTATAAGATCTTCTTCATTACGAATTAAATGATCGTAATATCCTTTTTGCCACAATCTATAAACCTCAAACTGATAAAAACTCGCGGCAGTTCTACCTTTAAAAAGACGAACTATATTTGAAAGCGTATTGTTTGAAAGTATTTGAAATTGCCAATGTAAGTGGTCTGGCATAATAACAAATGCGATTGATTTTATTCGTTGTTCTCGTTCTAGCTCTCGCATATGTTTTATTAAACAACGATTCATATTAAGTTTAGTGAAAAGCTTATTACGATTATGGGATACCATAGTGACAATATAGTAATGATTAGTTAAAGAGACCCTCCCTTTCCTGAGTCGATAAGCCTTCTTCATAGCGAGTCCTTGCGCATAAAGAGTAAAGTGTAGCAGCGATTTTACATCGCGTCTTTTTAAGGCTCTGTGACGCGGAATAAATCCGCTGCTACAGGTGATGTTTGTAAATCTATGGTAGCAGCGACTTTATGTCGCGTCAGGGTTTTATAAAAGTATAAGTTAAAGTTAGACGCAGGGTAATATTTATAGTAGCAGCGACTTTATGTCGCGTCAGGGCTTTATAAAAGTATAAGTTAAAGAGGGACGCGGGATAATATTTATAGTAGCAGCGACTTTATGTCGCGTCAGGGTTTTATAAAAGTATAAGTTAAAGTGGGACGCAGGGTAATATTTATAGTAGCAGCGACTTTATGTCGCGTCAGAGTTTCATATAAGTATGAGTTAAAGGATATAAGCAAACGCGGAGTAAAGACGCAAATAAGCTTAAGCAAACAGATAAGTCAGTATTATTTCTTTATTTAAGGTTTTTTTGGCTTAAAGCCAGGTAGATATAACTAAAAGATTAACTTTGGACATTACTGAGGGAACTTAGAAAATAGTGGGGCGATTGACGGGGCTCGAACCCGCGACAACCGGAATCACAATCCGGGGCTCTACCAACTGAGCTACAACCGCCACTACATACACCTCGTTTGGTGTGGCGCGCATAATACATAATATCCCTATGCTTGTGAAGCAAAAAATCAAAAAAAATTAAACTTATTATAAGTATTCTATATTTAAGCTATTGGTAACGGGTAACGGGTAACGGGTAACGGGTAACGGGTAACGGGTAACGGGTAACGGGTAACGGGTAACGGGTAACGGGCAGCTCGCGGCTCGAATCCCCAATCCCGCTTTATACCGCGCAAGATTTTCTTCTCTGTGTAGCGCGCAGCGCCTCGGTGTACTCTGTGGTGCAAAAAATTAAAACACTATTTACCACAGAGGTCACAGAGGAAGAGATTAAAGACAAAGATTTTAGGTTTTAGGTAGAGATTAAGCCAAGCATGATGTGTGTATTGAACGTGAGCGGTGGTTATCCCGCGCATTTTACTAAACCCTGCGCGAGGTAAACTCCCACCTACGGGAATAAAAAAACCTCGCTATATTAACCGTAAGGTTTTTAAATTCCTAGAACCTAGAACCTAGAACCTCGTAAAACGCTGTTGCAAACACCTATTAAAGATTTACAATACAACAAACAATATCGCTAAACTGCTTAATAACACTATCAGGAGTTAATATGGATTCAATACTTAATTGGCTGAATGAAAATTCAGGCTTAATTTTACACTATGGTATTCAAGCAGTTATAGCGCTTGTTATATTTTTACTGGGTGGTCGAATTGCCAAGTTTTGTGCAAATTTAACTGCTAAAGCATTCGACAAGAAAAAAGTTGATAAAGCGGTTTCATCGTTCGTCTCTAGTATTGTGTATGCCATTGTATTTGCTGCCACTATTTTAATGGCGTTGTCACAAATTGGCATCGAAACCACGTCATTCATTGCTATTTTAGGTGCTGCAGGTTTAGCGGTTGGCTTAGCATTGCAAGGGTCGTTATCTAACTTTGCGTCAGGCGTGTTAATTATTTTACTACGCCCATTTAAATCAGGTGATTATGTTGAAGCAGGTGGTAAGGCCGGTACGATTAAAAAAATCGAAATATTTTCAACAGAAATGCGCACTCCTGACAACAAAGTAATTGTAATGCCTAATTCAAAAATAATGTCAGATGCGATCATTAACTACTCGCGCGAAGCAACACGCCGCGTTGACCTTGTGATTGGTGTTGGCTACGACGCCGATTTACGTAAAGCAAAAGAAGTACTTAAATCAGTACTAGATAACGAGCCACGTATTTTAAAAGATCCTGCATACAACGTATCGGTCTCTGAACTTGCCGATTCAAGTGTTAACTTTATTGTGCGCCCGTGGGTTAACTCGGAAGATTACTGGCCAACATACTGGTCATTAATGGAAAATATTAAAATAGCGTTAGATGACGCTGATATTACTATTCCGTTCCCACAAATGGATGTTCACTTTCATAAGCAAGACTAATTTTTAAAATATTTATTTTATTAAGGCAGCGATCATATGTGATTGGTTAGCATGTGCGCTGCTTTTATAAATAAGTATACATATTATATTTACAGGGTTATTTTTTAATGAAACTTAAGCTTTTATCAATTTTAGTAGCAGCCACAGCTACAACCAATGCATTTGCATCAGAAGAAGAACAAAAAACCTGGGAAATAACCAGTGAAGTGGGTGCTATTATTACCAGTGGTAATACAGAAACAACTACCCTAAAAGGTGGTATCAAAGTTTTACATAACTTAGAAAGCTGGAATAATGAGTATAAGTTAGACGGCATCTACAAAGAAGATGAAGTAGAAAACGACGACGGCACAAAAGAAAAACAGCGTACCAACGAAAAGTACTCTATTTCAGCGCAGGGTAATTACAAATTAAACGAAAAGCACGCTCATTTATTTATTTATGGATCACACGTATCTGACTACTTTGGTGCATACCGAAGTGAATCAGTTATTTCAGCAGGTTATGGTTTACGTTTATTAAACGAGTCAAACATGAAACTAAACGCTGAAATTGGTCCGGGTTATAAGTATTTTAAATACCCAGATATTAGCGAAGAGGTTGATGAAAACGGCAACTCATTAGCAGGTGAATACGAAGGCGAAGTAATTGCTTTAGGTAAAATGGACTTTAGCTGGAAAATTTCAGACAACGCGCGTTTTACTCAGTTAGTGTCAGTAGAATATGGTGATACAAACACCAAAACCCGTTCAGAAACCGCACTGCTAACTAAAATTAACGGCTCACTACAAATGAAAGTGGCCTACAATATAACCAATAACTCAGACGTTGCTGACGATAAAGAAGCAACCGACACTGAAACGTCATTAACATTGGTGTATAGCTTTTAATCAATAGCGGTTTTAATAACAATTATGTAATAAAAGAGGCGGTTGCCTCTTTTTTAATTACGCGAAAATGGTGTATGATACGCGCATTATCGACTGTAGAACTAGGGAAATACCTACTCGTGAACTTTTTTAAATACTTTATTAGTGCGCTGATAATTATCAGCAGCTTTAACGCATTGGCTTTTACCCCAAGTGCATCGCAAATAGAGCAATTTAAAAAGTTGCCTAAGTCTCAGCAGCAGGCTCTTGCAAAGCAGTACGGTGTTGATTTATCGGTAATTACTGGTGCTGGTCAGCAAAGCCAGGTTAGTGCAGAACAACCTCCTACTATCGGTGAGCGCATAGACCCATCTGAAACCGAAGAAAACGATAAACAACTCGATAAAAAGCCAAAAACCAATAAAGTTAAACCATTCGGTTATGAATTATTTGCCGGTGAGCCCACCACTTTTATGCCTAGCGAAACATCAGCAGTGCCTGACACGTATTTAGTTGGCCGAGGCGATCAGTTATTAATTAATTTTTATGGTAAAGAAAGTGCAAGCTTTGAAGTAATTGTTGATAGAGAAGGTCGAATTAACATTCCTGACTTGAGCCCAGTGCAAGTAGCTGGCTTAACCTTTGCGGAGGTTAAAGAGTTAATTAAACTAAAAGTTGAGCAAGAAGTTATAGGTGTAAAAGCGTTTGTCTCGCTTGGTCAACTTCGCAGTATGCGTATTATGGTATTAGGTGAGGCATACAAACCGGGTAGTTACAGCGTTTCGTCGCTGACTACGGTATCGCATGCATTATTTGTAAGTGGTGGCGTGTCAGATATTGCATCACTGCGTAATATACAGGTAAAACGGGCTGGTAAAGTAGTAACTAACTTCGATTTGTACGATTTACTTATTAGCGGTGATAGCAGCAACGATATTATTTTAAAAGCAGGCGACGTGGTATTTGTGCCATCTGTTGGCTCGCAAGTAACCGTTGAAGGGTTAGTGAAACGTCCTGCTATTTTTGAGCTAAAAAAGGGCGAAACAGCCAAAGAGCTATTAGCTATGGCAGGCGGCCTAAAGCCGGGCGCTTATACTAAAAATGCCGTGGTAGAGCGCTTTAAAAACAACCGCAAAGAAGTACTTACCGTAGACTTTTCTGCTAGCAATATAAATTACATTCCGCAAGACGGCGACCGCATTCGTTTTAACACGGTAAGCGCACAATATAATAACGTTGTAAATTTAGTGGGTGCAGTAGTTCGCCCGGGCAGCTACCAGTGGCATGAAGGTAAGCGCATTTCCGACCTGTTAAAGTCGGTACGAGGTGACTTACTGTCGCAAGCTGATTTAAGTTATGGCTTAGTAATTCGTGAAATAAATATTAGTGGTGATATAGAAGTACATCAGTTTGATGTTGCGCAGGCCATTGTAAAAAATGCTAAAAACGACTTAACCCTTAACGCAAACGATAAAATTATTATATTTAGTGAGTTTGAGCAAAAGCAGCAAGAGCAACTTACTTTATCAACCACAGGGTCAGGTACTAAAAAAGATAGATCTATTGAGCAAGCATCGCGCGATGAAAACAGTAATGAGTTAAGCGCAGAAAGTTACTCACCATATAGCCGTAATAATTTACTAGCGCCAATAATTAAACAGTTGAAGCAGCAAGCATCAACGAATAAAGCAATACAACTAGTAGAAATTAACGGCAAAGTAAGCCACCCGGGGGTTTACCCTTTAACCGTAGATGGTAGTGTAGTTGACTTAATAACAGCTGCTGGGGGCTTGTTAGAATCGGCCTATACTAAAGAAGCTGAAATAACCCGCATGGTTGATGGCAATGCTTCACAAGTAGAACATGTAAAAATAAACCTTGAACAACTAATAGGTAGTAACGAAAGCAGCCTTACTTTGCAAAGCAAAGACAGCTTAAATATTTTTGCAATTCCTAACTGGCAAGAAAACGTAAAAGTAACACTTAAAGGCGAATTTAAATTTCCGGGTACGTATACCATACGCCGTGGTGAAACACTTAGTAACCTACTAGAGCGAGCAGGTGGTTTTAGCGACTTTGCAGAGCAAAATGCCGCTATATTCACTCGCTTATCGGTAAAGCAGCAAGAGCAGCAGCAATTAGCGCGTTTAGCAACTGAATTACGCCGTGATGTGGCATCAAAAAGCTTTCAAAATTCAGTCAGCACAAGTGCGCTATCGTATGATGAAATGGACAAGTTACTCAATGACCTCGCAAGTGTAGAAGCATTAGGCCGACTAGTAATAGACCTGCCGCTTATTCAAAATAATCAACAAACCTTAGTGCTTCAAGATGGTGACACTTTATATGTACCTAGCAAGCGCGACTCTATTAGTGTTGTGGGTGAAGTAAACTACTCAACCACTCATCTTTATAAAGCAGGTATAAGTGTTGATGACTACCTAGAGCTAAGTGGCGGCTTAAAAGAACGCGCTGATGACGACCGTATTTATATTATTAAAGCCAATGGCGCAGTAAGCATACCTAACACAGGTAATTGGTTTGCTCCAGGTGATGAGCAAATACTAGAACCAGGCGATACCATAGTAGTGCCAATGGATGCAGGCCATATGGACAAGCTAACGCTGTGGAGCACTGCAACGCAAATACTTTACCAACTAGGTGTAGCAGTAGCTGCGATAGGTAGCTTGTAATATAGGTAATAGGCGCGAGGTTCTAGGCTCTAGGAAAGCATTAAGAGGCAGGCGCGAGGCTCGTAACCCGAAACGTTAGTTAGTGATTTTATTTACCACAGAGGTAAAGAGAACACAGAGGAAAGAGCAGTTATTAGCTGTAAGCAGGCTAATCTTCTCAGTGTAGCGCGCAGCGCCTCAGTGCACTCTGTGGTTCAAAATGATTTTTTAAAGCGGGGCTATGCCACGTTAATGTAGAGCGACTTAATGTCGTGTATGTTTAAGGCTTTAGCAAAAGCTAGGGTTATGAGCAACGGGCTCGCGGCTCGAAGTTTAAAGGTATTAGTGATTTTATTTACCACAGAGGTAAAGAGAACACAGAGGGAAAAAGCAGTTATTAGCTGTCATTTTTCAGCAAGCTTTTTCTCGGTGTAGCGCGCAGCGCCTCAGTGCACTCTGTGGTTCAAAAATGATTTTTAAAGCGGGGCTATGCCACGCTAATGTAGCAGCGACTTTATGTCGCGTATGTTTAAGGCTTTAGGAAAAGCTAGGGTTATGAACATCGGGCTATAAGCAACGGGCTCGCGGCTTAAAGCCGAAGCATCTGTTAGTGATTTTATTTACCACAGAGGTAAAGAGAACACAGAGGAAAGAGCAGTTATTAGCTGTCAGCAAGCTTTTTCTCGGTGTAGCGCGCAGCGCCTCAGTGCACTCTGTGGTTTAAAATAATTTTTAAAGCAGGGCTATGCCACGCTAATGTAGAGCGACTTAATGTCGTGTATGTTTAAGGCTTTAGCAAAAGCTAGGGTTATGAACATCGGACTATGAGCAACGAGCTCGCGGCTTAAAGCCGAAGCATCTGTTAGTGACTTTATTCACCACAGAGGGTAAAGAGAACATAGAGGAAAATATCAGTTGTCAGTTGTCAGCAGACTTTTTTCTCAGTGTAGCGTGCAGCGCCTCAATGTACTCTGTGGTTCAAAATGATTTTTAAAGCGGGCTTTTAGCCCGCAGGTTTTTACTTAAAGGTTATGAGCATTAGCCTAGAACCTAAAACCTGTTTTTTATCAGACCGTAGGAACTGCAACCTAGGGGCGGAAGCGTGCCCGAAGGGCTAGACAAGCAAATAGTTTTGCTTTCAAGCTGGAGCGAGAGGAGCTCTGCGACGAACTGGAACGTGAAGCGTGCCCGAAGGGCTAGACAAGCAAATAGTTTGAAACTAGTACCCGTAATAGAGTGGGCTATTTTAGGCCAGGAAAACTTTACGATAGCAAGGCAAAAGCTTTGTAGTTTAGTTGTTCTAAATAAAAAGTTTTTAACGCCGCTTGCGGATAGTTTAACTCGTTAAATTGCTTAAGTGATTATGTGTACTAGTTTACATCAAGCTGGAGCGAGAGGAGCTCTGCGACGAACTGGAACGTGAAGCGTGCCTGAAGAGATAGGTACTAGGCGTGAGGCACTAGGAAAGCCTAGAACCTAAACCCTAGAACCTAGAACCTAGAACTTAAAAGGAATTACTATGAAGTTCGAACAATTGGATGTTTGGAAAAGATCTTCAAGGTTGGCTTGCGATACATATAAAGCGCTCGCTAATTGCAAAGACTACGGATTTAAAGATCAAGTTACTCGTTCTGCTATTTCAATTCCTTCTAATATTGCAGACAAAATTGCAGGAGCAAATTTTGAACGCGCTTGCGCGGCCTCGAAGAGGTGAGATAAATGGACTTATCGAATAACGTTTAGAACGTGACTCACAGGCCGATCAAGCTAGGTTCTTGTATTATGGTAAAGGCTCCGCTGGTGAGCTTGTAACGCAAATATATATAGGCATAGAAATAGGCTTAATAGAAAGAGAACTAGGTTTAAAATTGATTACTGAATCGAAAGAAGTTGCTAGCATGCTAGCGGTACTAATTAAAATTAGGAAAAGCTCTATAAAAGAGACAGAGTCTAATTATAATCTTGATTAACCTAGAACCTAGAACCTAGAACCTAGAACCTAGAACCTAGAACCTAGAACCTAGAACCTAGAACCTAGAACCTAGAACCTAGAACCTAGAACCTAGAACCTAGAACCTAGAACCTAGAACCTAGAACCTATGAGAATAATATGAACAACCCAAGCACTCAACAATACAACGAGCCAATGCAAAATAATACACCAATGCAAAATAACATCGCCGATGACGAAATCGATTTACGTGAGCTGTTTGCTGTAATTTGGCAAGGAAAATGGTTAATAATAGCAATTACAGCACTGTTCGCAGTTGCATCAGTTGTTTATGCAATTAACCAGCCTAATATCTATAAATCAGAAGCATTGTTAGCGCCTGCAGAGCAAGAAGGTTCTGGTGGTTTGGCGGGCTTAGCTGGCCAGTTTGGTGGTTTAGCGAGTTTAGCGGGGGTTAACTTAGGTGGTGGCTCAAGCAATAAGGCACAATTAGCTATTGAAGTGTTAAAGTCACGCCAGTTTACTAGCGACTTTATTCAAAAGCATAATATACTCCCCGACTTAATGGCTGCCGAATCGTGGAATATGCAAACGAACACCGTTGTGTACAATAGCGAAATATACGATGCGCAAAACAATAAATGGGTGCGAGAGGTTAAAGCACCTTTCAAGCCCAAGCCATCAATGCAAGAAGCGTATAAAGAATTTAGTAAAATTATTAGTGCCAGTACTGATAAAGAAAGCGGTATGGTTAAAATAGCCATAGAGCATGTATCACCTTACGTTGCCCAGCAATGGGTAGATTGGTTAATAAAAGATATTAACCAAACCATGAAACAACGTGATGTATTAGAGGCAATAAAAAGTACCGACTTTTTAACGCAGCAACTAGAGCAAACTAAAATTGCTGATATTCGTGCAGTGCTTTATAAGCTAGTCGAAGAGCAAACTAAAACCATTATGTTTGCTAAAGTACGCGACGAATACGTATTTAAAACAATTGACGCAGCATTAGTACCAGAAGAAAAGTTTAAACCTAAGCGAGCATTAATCTGTGTACTAGGTGTGCTTTTAGGCGGAATACTAAGTGTAATGATAGTATTGATTAGACACTATGTAGCTAAGCCTAGAGCTTAATTCCTAGAGCCTAGTACCTAGAACCTATTCTAAGAAGGCCTATTGGGCACTTTTTATAAAAAGTATAAAAACAAGCAATTACAATGAGATAGTCTAAATTGACTGTCTCAATATGGAAAAAGTGTCTCAGAGGGGTGTAATAAAGCTGAGATACAAAGTTGCTAAAATGCAATTTAGTGGTAAGCTTTTGCGTATTAATTTAGTAAGTTTATAGCGTTTTCACCATCAAGAAATGATTGGCAACCCACCCGAAATAGATTGTAAAACGTGTTTTTACCCACGAGAATCCATCTTGATATTCGATTTTTATTGCACATTTTAACTTGAAACTAATTTTAAAATTTAACTTTTACAAAGCTCGAAGTCCAAAGCTCGAAGCTGTATTACTAAACAAAGAGAACACAACTATGCACGATTCATTAACGGACCTAAAAATTGGCATTATAGGTTTAGGTTATGTAGGCCTTCCTTTAGCTGTTGAGTTTTGTAAAAAATTTCCAGTAATAGGTTTTGATATTAACCAAGGTCGAATTGCACAATTACAAGCCGGCCACGACTCTACACTTGAAGTAAGTGATGAAGAGCTTAAACAATCTCCACAACTTAATTTCTCTTACACAGTGTCAGACCTTAAAAGCTGCAATGTATATATTGTTACAGTACCAACCCCCATTGATGAGCATAAACAACCTGATTTAACACCACTAATTAAAGCCAGTGAAATGCTAGGTAAAGTGGTTAAAAAAGGCGACATAATAATTTATGAGTCAACCGTATACCCAGGTGCTACAGAAGAAGCATGTTTACCTGCAGTAGAGAGAGTATCAGGCTTAGTATTTAACCAGGACTTTTTTGCGGGTTATTCGCCAGAGCGTATCAACCCAGGCGATAAAGAACGTCGGGTAACCAATATTTTAAAAGTAACTAGCGGCTCTACTTCTGAAATAGCTGAAAAAATAGATCAGTTATATAAATCTATAATTACAGCGGGTACTCATAAGGCAAGCTCTATTAAAGTAGCTGAGGCATCTAAGGTTATTGAAAATGTTCAACGAGATGTCAATATCGCACTGGTAAATGAATTACACCAAATATTTGAAAAGTTGGGTATAAATACAAAAGAAGTTATAGAAGCTGCTGGTACTAAGTGGAACTTTATGAAGTTACAGCCAGGCTTAGTAGGTGGTCATTGCATAGGGGTTGACCCATACTATTTACTGCACAAATCACAGATATCAGGGTATGTACCAGATTTAATGCGTAAGGCTCGAGAAATTAACGACTTTATGCCAACATATATAGCTCAAGATTTCTTAAAAAAATTAATTAAACAAAAAATAAACCCAGTAGATTGTAAAATTGCCTTACTCGGGTTTACTTTCAAAGAAAACTGCCCTGATATCCGAAATACAAAGGTACTTGATTTATATAAAGCTTTAATAGAACTCGGTTTGAATGTTCAAATTGTCGACCCTTGGGCCAATATTAAGGAAGTTAAAGCAGAATATAACCTAGATATTATTAATTCATATAACAACGAGGCTATCAATGCCTTATTGTTGGCAGTTGGGCACAGCGAACTGATTGAGTTAAGTAGATCATTGAAAGAGGATAAGTTTATTTATGATTTTAAAGGTTTATTAGTGGGTAATTGATAATATTTTCATATTAGGCTTCTTATATAAATGTATTTGGCTGCCTATACAAGTTAAAAA
>NZ_MTQB01000036.1:0-22755 GCF_001974855.1 Pseudoalteromonas sp. SK18
GCAAAAGCTGCTGCCACTGTGCGCTTGTTCTGTAAGTTTTCATCACCTGCTCCGAATTTATCATTGAGCAGGTATTTTTAGATAATCAGAACATCGATGCTAGGTGTGGTTCGCTAGACGCTTACAATGATAGTATCCCATTTGGTATGTGAAAGTAGGACATTCTACTGCGTTGTAGCGCACCGACTCCAAATACAAGAAAGCCCGACTCGAAAGAGCCGGGCTTTTTTACGTCTGTAGGAAAGTGTAAAGCACAGATGCTAGTTGAAAGGCGCAAGTTGCGGTATAGGTAATAACTAGTTGGGAAAATTAATATGTCGCTTTATGTGAATGTACAATCAAGCTTGTGCGTAATTTGACTTATTACCTAACCAGCGTTGAATGAGTGGATCTACATACTGAGGATATTGCTTCAACATCTGTTGTGCTATGGGTCTAACTTGATTTAAGGTTTGCTTATCTCGTGCTAAGTCTGCAATTTTAAATTCTGCTAAGCCGGTTTGTTTGGTGCCAAGGACTTCACCTGGGCCGCGTATCTCTAAATCACGCTCTGCGATAACAAACCCGTCGTTACTATCGCGCAGTACTCCCAATCGTTTCTGTGCGGTATGTGAAAGCGGTGCATTATATAAAAGCACGCAGTGAGATGCTGTAGCTCCACGGCCTACGCGGCCACGTAGTTGGTGAAGCTGTGCTAAACCTAGGCGCTCAGGGTTTTCGATAATAATTAAACTCGCATTAGGCACATCAACCCCAACTTCGATCACGGTTGTTGCCACAAGTACATGAATGTTACCCGCTTTAAAATCGCTCATAATGGCTTGTTTTTCAACGGCTTTCATTCGCCCATGGACTAAGCCAATATTAAGCTCAGGTAATGCTTCTTTTAATTGTAATGCACTGTCTTCAGCTGCCTGGCATTGTAGTACTTCAGACTCGTCTATCAGTGTACATACCCAGTAAACTTGCCGACCTTGCTCGTTACAGGCAAGTTTTACGCGACTAATAATGTCTTCTCGACGAGTATCTGGAATAGCAACTGTAGTGATAGGTGTTCGCCCTGGTGGTAATTCGTCAATCACAGAGGTTTCTAAGTCTGCATAGGCGGTCATCGCCAGCGTACGTGGTATAGGTGTTGCTGTCATTACTAGCTGATGTGGGTAACAATCACCAAAACGGCCTTTTTCACGCAATGATAAACGCTGATGAACACCAAAACGGTGTTGTTCATCAATAATAATAAGTACCAGGTTGTTAAATTTTACTTCATCTTGAAATAACGCATGAGTGCCAATAATCATTTGCGCTTCACCAGAGGCGATCATTGCAAGTGTACTTACGCGCTCTTTACCTTTTGTTTTACCACCTAACCAAGCAACCGTTATTCCAAGGCTTTCAAACCAGCTAGAAAAGTTGATTCCATGTTGCTCTGATAAAATTTCAGTCGGCGCCATTAATGCAACTTGATAGCCTCGTGCTATTGCGGTTAAAGCGCTCAGGGCTGCGACTAGTGTTTTACCCGAGCCAACATCACCTTGAACTAATCGCATCATAGGGTACGCATTTTGTAAATCTGCTTTAATTTCTGATACCACACGACTTTGTGCGTTGGTTGGCGCAAAGGGTAATTGCGCCAAAAACTGTCCCTCTAATGAATTAGTAGGCTCAAGTGCAACGGCTTTAACTTGCTGCCCCTGTTCTCTTACTTTTAATAAACTGAGATTTTGTGCCAGTAATTCTTCAAATACGAGTCGCTGCTGTGCTGGGTGACTACCCTGTTCAAGTGCAATGATATCAACGTCATTGGGGGGGCGGTGTAGTAATAATAATGCATCGCTTAACCCAAGTTGTGATGGTTGCCATTGTTGGGGAAGTAGCTCTTCTACTGCATATTTTTGAAGTAATTCTATTGCCTGTTCACTCAACGCCCTAATAGAGAGTTGCTTTAACCCCTCGGTTGTTGAATAGACTGGCGTAAGTGTTGATGATGTTGGTTGTTGTTCAAAAGTGTCGCTAATACTGTATTCTGGGTGGTTCATTTCAAAGCCAACACGTCCGCGACGTATTTCGCCAAAGCAGCGAATTATTTTACCCGCGCTAAATGCATTTTTTTGTGCTGCGGTAAAATTAAAAAATCGTAGTGTTAACCTACCTGTACCATCATTTATTTGGCAAACCAGCATGCGCCGCTTTCCAAAGGTTATTTGACTGGTTTCAATGGTTGCTTGAACAGTGACGTGGCTATGAGGGGTCAACTCACTAATTGTATAAATACGGGTTCTGTCTTCATACCTAAGCGGCAAATGAAATAGCATGTCCTGTACTGTACCAATACCTAGCTTTAAAAGTCGTTCAGCCATTTTGGGGCCAACGCCTTTAAGTTCTGTGATTGGGTATTGGCTTAAGCTAGGTTTAGACAATGTAGGCTCAATTATTATTATTTAGTGAGTTAAGTGTACTGATACACTGTATATGCATCAAGTATGTTTTAACGCCTGCCAAAATTGTTCATCCGCAACGATTTCGCCATGCTCATCAAGTGCGGGATAAGGTAAGTTCTTTTGCTTACACTGCCTTGCAATAATTGGGTGGCAGCCTTCAAAATACATTGGGTGTTTTATTTCTTCACTCAGCATATTTCTATTGTATAAACCAGCTAGATCACGTTGACGCTGCGCCTCAAATAAAATTAGGGCTGCTGCAACGGATACATTTAACGACTGCACCATGCCTTGCATTGGAATAATGATGTTTTGATCTGCATACTCTAAGGCTTGTGGAGAGATCCCCGTTTTTTCTTGACCGACAATAATTGCAGTCGGTTTAGTGTAATCAATTTCTCTGAAGTCGACAGCATCTTCACTTAAATGCGTAGCTAAAATTTGTACATCAGGATTATGAGCACGCATACTTGCAACGGCATCATCTATGTTTCTGTGAAGATGTGTGTCTAACCAGTTTTTACTACCACCAGAGGTATTATTGGTTAGCCACTTTTGTTTTTCTGGCCACACGGCATGCACATGATGACAACCAACGGCATCAGCCGTTCTAACAATTGCTGATAAGTTATGGTGTTTGTGTACGTCTTCTAAACACACGGTAAGGTCGGTTTGACGACGTGAAAGTACACTTTCGATTCTTTGGTAACGAGTTTGCTGCATGGGAGTCCTCTTTTTCGGCAAATTATACGAGATTTTTCACCTTAAGGCACCACTGTTCGACTAATCGGGTTTTGTAATGAGATCAGGGTTTCGGTTGATTGAATGGCTTCTATTGCCTGTATTTTATTGATTAGTACATCTTGTAGATGATCGATAGAGCGGGTCATTACTTTAATAAAAATACTGTAATTACCAGTGGTGTAATATGCTTCGACCACTTCCTCTAATGATTCTAATTTTATAAGTGTTTGCGGATAATCGCGCGCGTTGTTCAAATTAATACCAATAAAACAACACACATCGTAACCTAATTGCTTTGTATTAATGGTTAGTTGAGTACCTGTGATGATCCCTGCATGTTTCATTTTTTCGATTCGCACATGAATTGTTCCTGCGCTTACACTAAAGCGTTTTGCTAATTCAGCATAAGGTGTACGCGCATTATCCATTAATGCATGCAGAATCTGTTTATCAAGATTATCGATTTGATAATTTTCCATAGATTTAACCGTCTTTAATTATGGTATTAGTTGTTTTTATACCACTTTTTTAATGGTTTTAATATCGTAAAGCTATTTTTATTATGGGATATTGAATTAAATAGTTTAATTGTTACGATAACCTCATTGAAGCGTAATTTGCGCTAAGTAGTAAATACAATAACTGGGAATGAGGCCAATTATTATGAGTTCACATTATGTGCAGCAGCAGCAGCAAATAAGTAAAGTTAAGCAGTTCTTTTCGCAGCAATTAGAACAAAAACTGGGCTTAATTGAAGTTCAAGCGCCTATTTTGGCTAAAGTAGGCGACGGTACACAGGATAACTTAAGTGGGCACGAGAACGCCGTGGCTGTGAATATTAAAGCGATTGCAGATAGCCGTTACGAAGTGGTGCATTCTCTTGCTAAGTGGAAGCGTAAAACCTTGGGTGAATATGGCTTTTCACAAGGTGAGGGAATTTATACGCAAATGAAAGCGTTGCGACCTGATGAAGATTCACTAAGCCCAATCCATTCTGTTTATGTTGATCAATGGGACTGGGAACAAGTTATTTGTGAAAGTACGCAGCGTTCTTTATCTACTTTGAAGCAAACGGTTGAAACTATTTACCAAGGTATTAAAGCCACTGAGAAATATGTTAGTGATAGCTTTGGTTTAACACCATTTTTACCTACAGAGATTACTTTTGTACATAGTGAAGCATTACGTAAAATGTACCCAGATTTTACAGCCAAGCAGCGTGAAAAGGCGATTACTCAAGAATATGGCGCTGTATTTTTAATTGGTATTGGGGGAGCATTAAGTGATGGCAAAATTCATGATGTGAGAGCCCCAGATTACGACGATTGGTCAACCCCAACATGCGAACAGTACATGGGATTAAATGGTGATATTTTAGTATGGAACCCAGTGCTTGAAGACGCTTTCGAAATCTCATCGATGGGAATTCGTGTAAGCCCTGAAGTATTGCAAGCTCAATTAAGTATTACGGGAGACGAAGACCGTTTAGAGTTTGACTGGCATAAGGCATTGCTAGAAAGTAAGCTCCCGCAGACAATTGGCGGTGGTATTGGTCAATCTCGTTTAGCGATGCTGTTATTGCAAAAACAACATATAGGGCAAGTGCAGGTAGGTGTGTGGCCAGCGAAAACCTATGAAAGCGTAGACGGTTTACTATAAAAAATAAGGGTGCTGTGACTAACAGCACCTTTTTTTATTGAGTTTTAAATTCTATTTCTATTTTATTATTTTCTAACTTAACACTACTCGGTGGAAAGTTACGTGTCGTTTTAAGCAGTTTGTTGAAGATATGGATCTCTACACCCGAATGTAAAACGCTATTCACAGTTAACATGGCTTCATTAAGTAAGGTGTTCAACTTTTCTTCTAAACCCGCTACCTGTTTCTCTAATTGTTCTGCTTGCTGACTATGGTGTAACTGCGTGGTGCCAATTTTATTTATGAGTTCATTTTTTTTATCTGCATCTTTAATTAAATCTGCTTTTTCTAGTGCGGCTTGTAAGCTGTCAACTTGCTCATTCATAGCTGTTAGCTCACTGAAATATTTATCAATGTCTTTGGTCATTTTAGTGGCTGAAGCGGCTAAATTAATTGCCATTTTAGCGCCTGATTCGTTACCAATCTCTCCAGCAATCAATTGAGTCGCATCTAAAATTTCACCACCAAACAATTTTCCTTTAGGTAACTCTGATTGACCAATTTGTATTTTATTTTTTGCCTTCATTGAACTGTGGCTAGCTTGGCGCTCAAGCAAAATGTTATTGGCTTCAATGTAGCTGTATTGAGAATGTGAGGCATGCACATCACCAGCGCAAATTATTTTGCAAGACAGTGATTTATCTTCAGGTTTTTGATGACCAATAACACCTTGTTTTACGGTTATATCACCACCTGCAGTTAATTCGCCAGATTCAACCGTGCCAAAAACAGTAATATCGCCAGTTACCTTAATACGCATTCCAGGCTCGACATTTTTACTAACTATTACACTGCCTTCAAAGTCGATATGCCCTGTTTTTACCGACACATCGTTGACAGTAAAAATATCGTCAACACGCATGCCATTATTTATTTCAACCGGCACGCCAGCAATCGTAGAGAGTAATTCCATCGGATTATTTTTTGAGATTTCAGTGCCCTCACCTGCAATTAGAGTATGAACCTCTCCGGGTTTTGCAGGTAATACATCGCCTAACACGGTAAACCCTTCTTGGCCTGGTGTAGCGGGTTGTTGCTGTACTAGTAACTCACCTGGTTTTACACTTGCTAACTTACCAAAGTCACGCATATCTACACTGCCATCTTCTTTTAATTTAGGGGCTTTGAGACGATCTTTAAGTGTTTGAACCATTGCGTTAAATTTAGTTGGTTTACCGTCTATAGGTAAGCGCCCTTTGGCGAGTGGACCACTGACTACGGAGCCAGGTGGGAGTTCAGATTGCTTTTGTAAAAGTTGCTCTAAAAATGCTTGTTTATAACCTCTTGCGACGTGCGCTTTAACTAATTCTTTTTTAGCTTCATCAAAACTCAGTGTTGCTCCCCCTTTAGCAAGAGTGAGCGTGCCCGTGGCTAGCATTTTATCATCACTTATCTCCACGCTTAAGGTGGCATCATGACGTGTTGCAACAACTAAGATACGTTCAGGTGTTGCACTGCTGAAATAGTTATTTATGGCGTCATGATTGATCTCACACTCGCTGTAAGGCGACTGTGCAATTGCTTCTATAATAAAAGCAGCACTGGCGGGTGCAGATTTACTCGTATCGAGTAATACATTGCCATTATGAGCAAGCTTAAACACAAGTTATCCTTTTATACTACTAAAGTAAGGTTTAATAAAATAACGTGATTACAGAGTGCTAGAAATTTAGTTTTGAGTCAAGAAATCATCAAAGTGTAGTTATAGATAGGAATAAAAGCTATGAGCGGCGCTCATAGCTTATAGAAGTTAGTTTGTTGAAGGTAGCTCCATGATGCCATCAATTTCTACTTGAACACCTTTAGGAAGTGCACGAACGCCAATAGCAGCACGCGCAGGGTAAGGTTGTTTAAAGTATTGACTCATGACTTCGTTCACAATGGCAAAGTTTGAAAGATCAGTAAGGTAAATATTCACTTTTACTAAGTCTTGAATAGAACCGCCAGCTTCCTCACAAACCGCACTGATATTTTTAAATACTTGATGTGTTTGCTCACTAAAGTCTTCAGAAATAACGTCCATTGTTTCTGGGACAAGTGGTATTTGCCCTGATAAATAAACAGCTGTACCCACTTTTACTGCTTGGCTATATGTACCAATTGCTGCAGGTGCTTTATCCGTTGATATAAATGCTTTATTCATGATGTTCCTATTTTATTTTTTACGATAGACTTTTTGTACATCGGGCATAACACGTATGCGGCGCATAATATTGGCGACATGAATACGGTTTTTAACTGTGATCCCTAAGTCTATCACGTATAAATTACTTTCTTTTTCATCGGTAGCTATTTCTACAATATTGGCCTGCGTAGTGGCGACCACATTGGTTAATTTAGCCAGCGCACCTTGGTGGTTAATGATTTCTACTCTTAAAGCCGCTATATATTCTTTTTCTGGATTATCATCCCATTTTACGACTAGGTATTTCGAACGATCATTTTCCCAACCACGAATATTTTTACACTCTTGGCGATGAACGGTTAAACCTTTACCTTGGCTAACATGGGCAGTAATAGCGTCTCCAGGCACTGGACGACAACATTTAGAATAATTAACCAACATGCCTTCGGTACCAATAATGGTTGCCTTGGCACGCTTTGCGATATCGTTTAAATCATCATTGTCGTTTTGTAATAAGCGTTTAGCAATCAGCATACTCATTAAGTTACCTGAGCCAATCTCTACTAGCAATTCTAAGGTAGAGGAAAGCTCATGCTCTTCAAGCACTCGGGTAATATTTTCAGCTGGCAGGTTATCAAATTTGTTTTCCCCTAGCGCTGAGTCAAGTAAGCGACGACCAAGTAATAACGCTTCTTCATGCTGTTGACTTTTAAGGTAGTTGCGTACGCCTAAGCGTGCTTTGCCAGTAACAATAAAGTTAAGCCATGTTGCGTTAGGGTGAGCGCCTGAACTGGTAATAATTTCTATTGTTTGCCCTGTATCAATGGCTTTACTTAAAGGATAAGGCTTGCGGTTCACACGTGCACCGACACAAGTATTACCTACATCAGTATGAACTGCATAAGCAAAATCAACCGCTGTTGCACCCATAGGAAGTTCAATAATCCGACCATCTGGGGTAAAGACATAAATTTCTTCTGGGAATAGCTCTGTTTTTACATTCTCTACAAATTCAAACGAGGAACCTGCGCTTTGTTGTAATTCCAATAAGCTTTGCATCCATTGGCGTGCGCGCTGTTGTGCAGTATGACCCGCATTGTCACCCGACTTTTTATACATCCAGTGAGCTGCGACCCCTTTATCAGCCATGTGATCCATATCTAAAGTACGGATTTGAATTTCTACAGGAATACCATGCGGGCCAACTAAAGAAGTATGTAATGATTGGTAACCATTAGTTTTTGGTACAGCAATATAGTCTTTAAAGCGGGTTTCAATTGGCTTATATAAGTTATGAGCTACACCAAGTACGCGATAACAGGTATCCATAGAGTCTACTGCAATACGAAATGCGTAAATATCCATGACTTCGTTAAACAGCAGCTCTTTGTTGAGCATTTTTTTATAAATACTGTATAGATGCTTTTCACGGCCTGATACGGTCGCTTTTATGCCAGATTCTTCAAGGCGAGCTTCAATTTCAGTTTGAATATTTGAAATAACTTCTTTGCGATTACCACGCGCTTTAGCCACTTCCGATTTAAGTGCACGATGACGCATAGGGTACAGTGCTTGAAAACCTAAATCTTCTAGCTCATTTTTTATATCATGAATACCTAAGCGATTAGCAATTGGTGCATAAATCTCAAGGGTTTCACGAGCAATACGGCGGCGTTTATCAGGACGAAGTGCGCCTAATGTGCGCATGTTGTGTGTTCTATCAGCTAGCTTGATTAAAATAACCCGAATATCTTGGGTCATTGCCATAATCATTTTTCGATAGTTTTCAGCTTGGAACTCTTTTTTATCTTTGAAGCTCAATTTATCAAGCTTGCTCACACCCTCTACGAGTTCTGCCACCGTTTCACCAAATATTTCAGCTAAATCTTGTTGGCTAAAATCGGTATCTTCAATCACATCATGCATGAGTGCTGCCATGAGCGTTTCATGGTCAAGATGCATGCTTGCTAATATTTGAGTGACTTCAACGGGGTGAGTAATGTAAGGCTCGCCACTTGAACGAGTTTGACCCTCATGAGCCTCTCGGGCTACCACGTAGGCTTTTTGAACTAGCTCAACATCGTCTGCTGGCAAGTATTTTGAGATTTTCTTTTTAAGACCTTCAAAAAGATACATTCACACTCCAATGTTCTCGTGAAGCAAATAAGTTAGGATAAGTTACGAATATACGATGAAAACAAAGGATTGCCAACGGCTATAGTTGAAATACTATGCCGTTAGCTAAATCAAACCGGGCGGTTGATTATTGGTTGCCACCAACAATGGCAGCAACAGCAGCTAGTTCTGCCGCTTCTTGATGTTGTTGTTCTTCACGATCAATAACATCCATTGAAGAATTATCAACTAAACCAAGTTCGATTTCACGTAAAGCAACAACTGTTGGCTTATCGTTCTCAGGATCTACTAGTGGATCTTTACCACCAACAGCAATTTGGCGGGCACGACGGGCCGCAACTAAAATTAAGTCAAAACGATTACCAATTGCATCTACTGCATCTTCAACTGTTACGCGAGCCATCTTAGCACTCCAAAATAATTTAAAAGCAAAGGCGTAGTTTACTGCACGCAGCAAGTTTCGCCAATAGCCAGTGGTTAATTTTTATCTATTTTAAGGCATGATCCGACAATTAATCATAATTTAGATTACTTGAGTAGCTCATTAATTAAAGTTTGATGGCGTGCTACTTGTGCTTTTAGCGTTAATCGCTGTGTAATTACTATGGTTTCTAAGTCGCTTAAAGCAGTATCAAAATCATCATTCACTACAACATAGTCGTATTCGTTGTAATGTGAGGTTTCTGATTGAGCTTGCGCCATTCGCCCTGCAATAATTTCAGCAGAGTCTTGACCACGGTTATTTAAACGTTGCTCTAGCTCTTGCTTTGATGGCGGTAGAATAAAGATAGTTTTTACGTCATCTATTATTTCTCGAACTTGGCGAGCACCTTGCCAGTCAATATCTAAAAATACATCAATGCCTGCGGCTAGTTGTGATTCAATAGCTTGTTTAGAAGTACCGTAATAATTATTAAATACTTGTGCCCATTCAAAAAAATCATCTTTGGCAATCAGTGCTTTAAACTCATCAACTGATACAAAATGATAATGTTCTGCATTGTTTTCACCAGGGCGTGGTGCGCGCGTAGTGTGTGATACAGATACTTTCATATCAGCATGCTTTTTCAGTAATGCATTTATTAAGCTAGATTTACCTGCCCCAGAGGGTGCCGATAAAATGAATAAGTTTCCGCGAGAGTGTGCCATGATTTTTTACCTAAGATGAAATACGCCTAGTTGTATTAAGCTAAGCCTTAATCTAGGTATTGTACTTTATTTAGTTAATCATGCTCAACACCGTTAAAAATAACGGACGAAAGAGATTGTTTATCATAAAGTCAGATAGGGGTTTTCCCTTAGTTGCACTAGGGATTGATCCCGATAGTTTAGTTAGCCAGTTCCTTATTAAATAAGAGATGTAAATAAAACATTAATAAAAATGTAAATAACACATTCTTTTTAAGATAGGTGGACATAACAATGAAATCATTAATTAAAAATATGGCATTAACCATGTCAATCGCTGGATTCAGCCTCAATGCAACCGCAGCTGCAGTTATTGGTTCACAGTTAGAGCAGCAGTTACAAACTATGACAGCAACTGATAGTGCCATGGTAGTGGTGAGTTATGACCAGCTAGATGCATTATCAACACCGCAATTAGAAACTTTATTAAACTTAGGTCTTAACCAAGGTGTGCAATTTAAATCGCTGCCGATTATTGGTGTGATGGCCACGCCAGCACAAGTACAACAATTAGCCGCTTTACCGGGTGTACGTTCTGTGTTTGCTAATCGCAGCTTAGAGTACTACAACAAAGAAGCACGTGAGCTAACGGGTGTTGAAAAGCTGCAAACTAACGAGTTTGCAGCCAACAATGGCATGAAATTTACCGGTAAAGGGGTGACGGTAATTGTTAACGACTCGGGAATTGATGCTTCACTTGCTGATTTAGAGTATGGCGCAAAAGTGGTCGAAAATGTGCAAGGCGTTACTCATGCTCAGGCTATCTCTTTAACGGGTATTGATGGTGTGTGGATTGAAGGGCAATTAAACACCGATTTAAACGTAGGCCACGGTACTCACTGTGCTGGAACGGTGGGTGGTTGGGGTACACACTCGAATGGCAAGCATAAAGGGGCTGCACCCGATGCCGATATTGTTGGTTACGGTTCAGGGGCTGGCCTGTCAATTTTGGATGCACTGGGTGGTTATGATTATGCAATTAGCCATATTTGGGATTTTAATTCGCCTATTCGCGTAATGAGTAACTCATGGGGTTCAAGTGGTAAATTTGATGCTGCGGGTCCTATCTCGTTAGCGTCGTATAAAGCGTATAAGTTAGGCATGATCTCAATATTTGCAGCGGGGAACTCGGGGGCAGGTGAAGATACTCATAACCCTTATGCCCAAATTCCATGGGGTATGTCTGTCGGTGCAGGAACTAAGCAAGGTGACTTGATTGACTTTTCATCACGCGGCAAACGGGGAGAACAAGGTGACTTTACTATGCCAGATGGTTCATCATGGACCTATAAAAATGAAGTGACTATTGTGGCGCCAGGGGTTGATATTATTTCTACTCGCGCTAAAACCAATCTGGTATCTAATGGCGGTGCTGATGATGTAGGCGCCATAGAGAATGAATACCTACCTTATTATACGATGATCTCGGGTACCTCAATGGCAACACCGCATGTAGCCGGTATTATCGCCCTTATGCTAGAGGCAAACCCTGAGCTTACACCATTACAAATTAAGCAAATCATTCAAGAAACGGCGACCAACATGCCTGGTTATCAGTCTTGGGAAGTAGGCGCAGGGCATGTTAATGCGTATGCAGCCGTGGCCGGTGCACTAGGTTATGATGAGCAAAACAAAGCCACAGTAAATAACCTAACAGAGTTTAATGCTAACGCGATTGTAATTGATGATAATGCGCCTGAGCCATTTGAAGTATTCTACTCGCCAGTGGGTGAAGCAGAAACACATGTATTTACGGTTGGCGAAGATGCCGCATGGGTAAGTGCCTCGTCTGAAACGTTTGCAAATACACTTAAATTGAAATTAGAAGCACCCGATGGCACTATTTATATGGGTAACTTAACTTTACCGGTACTTAACACTACTATGCGTGTATCGGCTCCTGCGCAACCCGGTGAGTGGAAGTTATCTGCATATGGCATGACCTCGTTATCTGGTGTACAAGCCGATCCAACCGGCGTCACCAATGGCCCAGGTATTCCTGAATTTATTAGCGGTGAGATTGCTATCTTAAAATCAGGTGGCTATCAAGGTGTTGATGATATTGCCGGTCACCCCGCAGAAAATGCCATTCAATTTGCTGTGAGTGAGCGTTTAGTGGATAGCAAAAATGACCGCTTCTATCGTCCAGATGCAAACTTAAAACGTAAAGATCTAGCACAATACTTAGTAATGGGTATGGCTATTAGGCAGCAACGTGATTTGTTAAATGAGCAAAAAGTAGCGTTTAGTGATGTAAACAATAACTATGCACCGTTTGTTGACGCGGTTACCGAGCAAGGCTCAGCACTTAAAGATGGCGTGCAAAACCAAGCCCCTGTGATGCTGGCGAATGGTAATAAGTTTTCACCTCGCGCCAATGTAAGCAAACAGGAGCTTGCTTATTCATTAGTGCAAGCGCTGGGGTTAGAAACTCAAGTAGTAGGCTTTAGCGGTGATATTACCGTTGAATACAACGGTGAGCGAGTACCAGTAATGGACGCAGATGCAGTGGCACCTGAGTTAAAAGGCTATGTGCAAGCTGCAATCGATATGTCGTTAATCGGAGTTAGATATGCCGTAGAGCAAGGACCTTACGACCTTTCTCCTACAATGGTTGCGTATTTTGAGCCACAAGATAATGTTAAACGCGGTGATTACGCCGTGATTATAGGACGTGTATTTGACGGTTACTTACGCAAATAATAAGTGATGTTACTTAAAGCCAACCAATTATTTGGTTGGCTTTGTTTGTTAATAATATGTCATAAACCTTGCTAATTTTGTAACTGCAAAGTAGATTATAATCTGTTGGCTGGCGTTAAAAAACAACCGTTCGCCGCAATGAATTTTATCCAGAGGACAAAATATGTGGTATCCAAAAAATTTTCTCGCTTTAGTGTTTACTGCAACAATATTGTTATTAAGCACGCAGAGCATTGCTGCTGAATCACTTTCAATAGATATTCAAGGTAATAAAGTGGAAGCAGTGATCCACTTACCTGGCGGGGTTTCAGCAGATATCACGCTGCAATTTGAAAACACCGTAGGCCTAACTAAAGACAGCTTAGGACTAAGCGCTGAACTAGTCGATGTGACCTCACTAAGCTTTTTAGATCGTTTAGCAGATGTAACGAATATCGTTCCGGCACTCGCATTTCCGATGATGATCACCATAGAGCCCAAAGCAGACAGCGGCTTTTCTTTTTCAGGGCTGGCTACGGTGGATATTCATACCCACAACCTAGAATATACCGCCGGCACACCACTACGCTTTTTTAAAGCGCCGTTAAATGGTGAGTTTAAAGATATTACCGTTACTATGGGCTCTGGTAGTTATCGAGCGCGTGGCGCAACCGGTGGATTTTCACAATTTATTATAGCCGCCGATTTACGTGCGCCATTGGTGGTAGTCAATAATAAATTTAACGATCTACAAACCGCACTTGATGATTTTGCGGCGCAAATTAACGCAGATGTTTATACACAATTACTGCAGGACTTAGCGGATATTAATCAGTTAATACTACTGCAAGAGTACAATGCTGCCAGCAATAAATTAAACGCTTTTAAGCGTAGCGTAAATGACAACCGCGGAAACGACATTCCGGATGTATGGCGCTCGAGTCGTGATATTCGTAACGTAGCGGGTGAGCTAATAGCTTATGCCAATACTTTACGCTTTAGCCTACGTTTAGTTAAATAACCTTATTATATAGGTGGTTGCAATGCCAGCGAGAATTACCGTGTGTTATACCGATCAACCTGCAGTCGAAAGCTTTCTTTATGAAGGCAGTGGCTACCTTATTGGTCGCTCTCAAGAGTGTGAACTGCGCTTAGAGCACCCCACGGTATCACGGCTGCATGCCAAAGTAGCTCACCAAGATAAACTTTGGCAGGTAAATGATCAGCGCAGCCTAAATGGCACTAAAGTTAACGGTATGGCAATTACCCATTCGGCTTTAGCCGAAGACGCGATTATTTCTATTGGTACACTAGATTGCTTGTTTGAAACGAAGTCGGCGCAGCAAATTGAGGCTATTAGTAGTCATAATGATTGGCGTATTGCCAGTAGTCAGGCACAACCAAGTGTGCCACTGACAAAACATTTACAGCAAAACCTATCGACACAGTTGCAAAATATCATCATGTTAACCGGTACTCAGCGTGGCATTGTACTACTGGGTGACTCGTTGGCATCGCTGAATGTGTGTACTGCCCATGGCATGCAACCCAAAGACTTTAAATTAACTCACTTTGAGGGCAGTATTGGGGCGATTACCCGTTGCTTTGAATCGGCACAAGCTGTGGTGGCGATGGATGTATCGCAACATGATTTACTTAAAGCGCGAAAAAGTATTGAATTAAAACAAATTTCTTCTTTAGCTTGCATTCCACTTTTGTCTGAAGATAAAGTGGTGGGAGTTGTCTATACTGATAGTAAGATGTCTGACAAAGTACTCACTGAGTTAGATATTGAAATATTAACGAGTATGAGTCGGCAAATTGAAACCACAGTGCAAGCTTTATTACTGCAACAATCAATAGATTCACTACAGCAGATCCTTAACGACAAACCAATATCTAACGGAAAAGAGTATAGTTTGCTTCATTTGTGCCACTAAGTAATTAGTAGCAAAAGGCGGTATGAGCGACATCGACAAAACCAACTCACCTTATGCTGATGAGCTAAGCGCAACACAATTAATTTATTCTGCTAGCTCGTTACAGTCAGGCGAATGCCTAGTGGGCCGCTTTGAAATAGAAGCGTTACGCAGCCAGGGACGTTATGGCTTAGTTTACCGCGCCTACGATAAACAGCTTGATACTGTTATAGCAATCAAAGTACTGCATGAAACCTTTGCAGAAGATCAGCAAGCCATTGCCGACTTTAAGCAAGAGTTGCTGTTGGTCCGTCAACTTAGTCACCCAAATATTATTCGCGTGCATGAATATTATCAGCACGACAATTTGCATTTTATTACTATGGATTGGATTGATGGCATCAGTTTAGAAGAAGCCATTGCCAAAGAGTTACTGAGTGCCGATGCAAAACTGACTATTATAGCTCAGCTGTTAGGTGGCTTAGCCTTTGCGCAGCAAGCGGATGTTACCCATAAAGATATTAAGCCTGAAAACATTTTGTTAGATAAGTCGGGCCGCCTGTATATTGGAGACTTTGGCCTGTCGGTATTTAATAACAATGCCGCGCTGGGTAATGTGGTTGGCACGCCGTTTTATGCCCCTCCCGAATATTTACAGTCGGGAAAAATTAATGCCAGCACCGATTTATACGCCGCCGGTACGTTAATGTTTCAGTTGTGTTGTCATTATTTACCTTTTACGGGTAACTCAATTGATGAGCTACTGCAAAATAAGTTACTCAGCAAACCTAAGTTTTCTGCCCAGCAAGTTGAACTTGAGCCATTAAAAGCATTCATTTTAAGCTTAATTTCGCCGCACCCCGCATCGCGACCAGCCAATATTGAGCTTGCGCAGCAGCAGTTTATTAATTTAACCACAGTTAAAACTCAGCGTAGCCGTTGGCGTATTGCATTTACGATTTTGTTTGTTATTGCACTTATGCTAAGCGTGTTTTGGTTGTTTACTCAGCAAAAGCCAATAAAAGCTAATGCGACAGATCATTATGCGCTTGCGGTACTGCCTTCTGCTGCGAATAACCCGCAGTTTGACCAAACTTTTGCCAATTACCTAAGTTATCAATTAGGCGACATTAAAAATTTACGGGTGGTTGAGCAAGCACGTTTAACCCAGTTATTTCAACAGCTAGGCATAACGGTGCCGCTTGATAATAGTAAAATAGAATTACTTACCGACTTATTGCAGGTTGATGTGCTGATAAACCCGCAACTATTTAGCACCGGCGCTGAAAAACAAGAGATACAGTTTGAACTCATTTTTGTTGATGGCTTTAACATTCAGCGTGAAGCATTACTGCGAGAACCGTTTGATAATAGCAATTGGAGCAGTGTAACAACCCCGTTTACTACAATATTAAAAGAGCGCTTACATATTTCTGGGCAGGCTGTTAAGGCGATAGCGTTTGACGAAAATCCATTGATTGATCTCTTCCCAATAAAAACCTTAATACAACAGGGGCAATTTGCTGAAGCGCAGCAGGCACTTGATAAAACGTTATTAGCAAAGCCGCAATCGGCGCAAGTATGGCTACTACAGGCGGAGTTGCTTTTAACGGAAAACTCAATTTTGTCAGCCGAGCAAGCATACAGCAAGGTACTCGAATTTAGTGCTGTCGATACCTATAGTGCAAAATTGGCCAGTGCTCGATTAAATGACTTGGCGGGTAAAGTTGAGCAAGCACAAACCGACTATTTATCGCTGGTTGCGGCATTTCCGTATAACACTGAGCTTAAGGTGGTGTTATCGGAATTTTATTTTGTAAATGGTCAGTATAGCAATATGGAGGCTTTGCTGCTTGAGGTTGTTGAACTTGATCCTTATCACCCCACTGCGTGGTTTATGTTAGGACGTGCTGCGTTTTTGCAAGGGAACCTAGAGCAAGCATTGAACGAGTACTTTACAAAAGCATTAATCACGGCAAAAAAATTAAAAAATGTTTATCAGCAAGGTGAGGCACTCAATGCTTTTGGGGTGGTGTATGACAAATTAGGCGAGGTAAGTTTAGCGTTTGATTACTATCGACAAGCATTAACGAAGCGCAAAATGGCAGATAATTTACCTGGGGTTGCTACCACGATGACTAACCTAGCTTATATGCATCTTGCGGGTGGTGAGTATTCTGAGGCGGAGAGTTATCTACAACAAAGTTTACTTATCTATCAAAAGTTAAATCATCCAGAAGGAATATCAAAAAATTTTACTGCGTTGGGGATAATGGCTGAGGCTCAAGCTCAATATCAAGATGCATTAGGTTATTACCGCAATGCGCTAAATATTCGGATGGAACTCAATACTCAATTGCACCAAGCTGAAAGTATGAACAATGTCGGCTTTAGTTATTTTATGCTCTTGGACGCAGAACATGCACTGGTTTATTGGCGCCAAGCAGAGCAGCTGTATCAGCAGGTGCAATACCCACTTGGTATTATTCATGTGCGACAAAACCTTGGCCAAATAGAGTTGGCGAAAGGCAACTGGCGTAACGCTTACCACTTTTTTAACAATACCTTAGCCGACGCTCAACAATTAAATAGCAGTGATGAAGCATTAGTATCACGTAGTTATTTAACTAAACTGGCGTTTTTACAAGGTAATTTTAATCAGAGCGTTACTCAGCTGAAAGGGATTTTTGACGAAGCGCAAAAAATTAATAATGTAAGAGCAACAGCTGAGTTTGGCTTATGGTTAGCCGATTGGTCATTGCAACTGGGCGATACCGCCCAAGCCGCAAAGCACTTAGCAACTATAACTCAAAGCGTAATGAACAATGGTAACCAAGAGCATCAGGCGATATTAGCTTTTTTAAATGGGCAAATTGAGCATAAGTTACCGGTTGCCACCGCTCTAAATAATGAGTTGCTCACTGTTGATCATGGTCATAAGTCTGTTTATATTCGCCAGTTGATATATGCCGCCAGAGAAACATTAAGGCAAGGCGGTCGCGATATAACTGCGTTATTAGCAAAGTTAGCTAAAGTAGATTTTAGCTTGCACCAATACGAATATATAGAGTATTTAGAATTAGTAGCGGTACAGCAGTACTTTTTGGGATCGTGGCAACAACTAGCGGAAACGTTACGTGAAACTGACCTGTTATTACGAAAAATGGGCGGCTATTGGCGCAGCTTTCAATTTGATCGGCTGCGTGCTCAACTAGCGCTTGCAAATAAGCAAGATCCGGCAAAATATCATCAAAAAGTGGCGAACAAACTGCGTCATCTACAATCGAATTTACCGCCAGCGTTGACTGAAAGTTTTATTGAAAATCAGCATTATTTCGCCTTAGATGACGGACTACAGGACCTATTACACCATGACCCATGATACGGATATTGCGATGCTGGTTGAACAGCTCAATGAAAAGCAAAAACAAATATCGCAGCAATTACACTCAGGTAATGAACAAATGCGCGGTTTGGCTAAGCGTGTGTGGCGAGTGCAAGAAAATGAACGCAAGCAGATTGCTAGAGAGTTGCATGATGGCGTAGGGCAATTATTAACTGCATTGATTAATCAACTGCAACAGCTACAAAAAGGCGATGCCAACATTGGCTTAGATGAAAGCATTGAATTGGCACGACAAGCGCTGTCTGATACTCGGGTGATTTCCCGCTTAATGCGACCAAGAATATTGGATGATCTGGGGCTAGTGCCTGCATTGGAATGGTTGGTACGTATTATGAGTGAGCCCGGTAAAGCGAAAGTGGAATTGCATCATCAAGTTGATACCCTACTAGAAAGCGATACTCAAACATTGGCATTTAGAGTGGTACAAGAAGCTCTAACAAACGCCATAAAACATGCGCAAGCTGAGCTCATCACGGTTAATGTTATTGCCACCGATAGCCTGTTGATGATCAAAATAAAAGATGATGGCATTGGTATGCAGCAAACGACAGCAGAAAGCTCACAAGGTTTTGGCTTAGGAGCAATGCGTGACCGAGTTGTTGCATTTGGTGGGCAATTAACTATTAATACTCAGCCACAGCAAGGCTGTGAAATTAAAGTGTTAGTAACCGGAAAGGGGATCTCATGATTCGAGTTTTAATTGCCGACGACCACACCATTTTACGTCAAGGATTAGTGAGCCTATTAAGCAAAGATAATGATATTAGTGTGATTGCTGAAGCAGCCGACGGTATGGAAGCAGTGCAAAAAGCATTAGCGCTTAAGCCCGCAGTGATAGTCATCGATATTAGTATGCCAGAGCTCAATGGGATGGAAGCCGTTAAACGTCTTCACGAGCAACTCCCCGAGGCTAAAGTGTTAGTACTTACTATGCATGAAGAGCAAGAGTATGTATTACATATGGTGCGAGCTGGCGCATCGGGCTATTTACTAAAAGACAGTGCCAGCGATGAGCTTATTGATGCCGTTAAAGCATTGGCGCAAGGAAAAACATATTACAGCCAATACGCAGCAAGCGTATTAGCGTCGCAATCGCAAAAGCCCGCCGAAAACTGGCAAGATCCATATAAAAATTTAACCAAGCGTGAGCGAGAAGTGTTTCACTTAATCATTGAAGGCAAAACCACCAAAGATATCGCCCGAAGTTTAGATATCAGTGTTAAAACGGCAGAGAATCACCGAGGTAAAGTGCTTGATAAGCTCAATGTTGCTAATGCCGCAGAGCTAGTGCGTTATGCGGCAAAAAATAGCTTGTTATTATAAACAAGGTGTTTTAACTACTGCTAACTAGGGGTTTTACCGGATACTGCCGTACTTAATTGTTTGACATGCTCGATGGGTCAAAACAATTAAGGTTTAATCAAATGCTTAAAACTACATTAAAAACGAAAACGTTACTTGCAGGCTTAATGGGTGCTGGACTGAGTTTGATGTCACTAAACTTAGCAGCAAAATCTCTTGGACCAGAGTTACAAGGGTTATTGGCCAATGCCACAGATCATGAGGTGTTTGAGGTTATCGTAACCTTTGAAGGCCAAGGCGCAGTTAATCCACAACTGCTAAATATTATTGAATCGGCAGGCGTGATTGGTGGTGTTAGCTTTAAGCAATTACCTATTGTTGGTATTACCGCTACTAAAGCGCAAATTGCTGAAATTTATGCCGCAAATGAAGTGCGCTCTGTTTGGTATAACGCGCCCCTTACATTAGAAAATGATGGTGCAACGCAAATTACTGGTGTAGACCGTTTACGTGATGACTCATCTTTACGCAGCCAAGGTATGCCATTTTCGGGCCGTGGTATTGGGGTTGTGGTGAACGACTCCGGTGTTGATGGTACCCATGGCGACATTAAATACCCAAATCATGTGATTCAAAATGTGCTAGCGCAAACGAACCTACATTCATTGTCAGACATTCTGCCGGTTTCTTATCAAGAAGATACTGCTAATACCGATATTGCTGGTGGCCATGGCTCGCACGTTGCAGGCATCATTGGTGGTAATGGCGCCATGTCTAGCGGCAAATACCAAGGCGTGGCCCCGGGCGCTAAAATTATTGGTTATGGCTCAGGTGCAGGTCTGTTTATTTTAGATACCCTCGGTGGTTTTGATTACGCTTTAACGCACCAATATGACTACAACATTCGCGTTATTTCCAATTCATTTGGTAGTACTAGCGATACCGGAACAGACTTTAACCCAGATCATCCTACTAATGTCGCCACTAAACAATTATCAGATAATGGCGTGATTGTGGTTTTCTCAGCAGGCAACTCAGGTAGCGGCGAAGGGACCATCACCGGTAACTTTAAAAAAGCACCGTGGGTAATAACCGTTGCGGCAGGCGATAAAGATGGCAACTTAGCTGATTTTAGCTCTCGTGGTGTGAAAGGTAAAAGCGGTGTAGCCACTGTTGATGGTGAACAATTTAATTGGCAAGATCGCCCAACTATTACCGCACCTGGGGTTGATATTATTTCTACTCGTGCGTCACTGTCTAGTTTAAGTGCCCTGAGCATTACCGGTGACAGCGAAGTGATGGACCCAAATCATGTGCCTTATTATACCACTATGAGCGGTACTTCTATGTCGGCGCCGCATATTTCTGGTGTGGTGGCGTTAATGTTAGAAGCGAACCCAAACCTTACTTGGCGTGAAGTAAAAGCTATTTTGCAAGAAACAGCCACAAATATGTCGGGCCGTGAGGCGTGGGAAGTTGGTGCTGGTTATGTTAATGCATATGCGGCAGTTCAAGCGGTGGTCGATCAAAGCTTAAAATTTGGTGAAACCACTAAATTACAGCGTAGCTTTAATGCCAATGCATTAACATCAGTACAAAAGGAATATAACGACACAGTGCCGTTTAGTCCGGTAGGTGATAATGAGGGCATAACAATTCCGGTTGATACTGATGCTTCAATGCTGATGGTTAAAGCCAATATTGATGATAATACCGTAGGGCTGTCATTGACTAGCCCATCAGGCAAGCGTTATGGCTCAAGCATTGCGTTGCCAATCCTTGGTCAAAACATTGCAGTAACCGCGCCTGCCGAAGCTGGCAATTGGACGCTTAAGGCCAATGGTATTGGTGGCATTTCTGGAGTGGCGATTGATCCTGCCGGTGTGACTAATGGAGCGGCTGCACCTGGTAATATTCCAGTATCAATCAAGCTTATTAAAACGGATGGTTATGAAGGCCTTGACGATGTTACCAGCCATCCAGCGCGCGCTTTTATAGAATATGCAGTGAGCGAGCAGTTAGTTGATGCTACTGAGTCAGGCTATCGACCAGACGACTACTTACTACGTCAAGAGTTAGCTGACTTTCTAGCATTAGGTGCAGGTGTTCGCCAGTCAAATTTAGCCACAACGAATAACTATGTGGATGTTAGCGGTCAGTATCAAGCGGCTATCAATGCGGTGACAGAGCAAGGAGCGGCACTGCGTAACCGAGTGCAAGATCACGCGCCAGTTATGTTGAGCGACAGCAGCTACTTTAGTCCAGAAGAAAAGGTTAATCGTAACCAGTTGGCTTACTCGTTAGTACAAGCGTTAGCACTGCAAAGCGAAGCACAAAGCTTTAATGGTGAAATAACCGCTATATATAATGGCCAACGCATTGCACTGAGCGATCAACAGCATATTCCAGTGGAACTGCAAGGTTATGTGCAATTAGCATTAGACCTAGGCATATTAAATGCTTATTTCGATGTTGAACAAGGTCCGTATGACTTAGAGCCAACAATTACTGCACGTTTTAATGGTAGCAACGCGGTAACACGCGCAGACTATGCAGTCGCGGTAACCCGATTTTTTAACAACTAACTCCCCAAAGAAGTAACCCACGCCACCTTGCTATTGTAAGGTGGTGTTTTTCATTTTAACCCTCCGATGTCGCCAATAATCAACAGTGTACCTTTAAGATGTATAGCTAATTAAGCTATAGCATCGAGGTTATCAAGTATTCCACTCGCAGATTTATATATTTAGGTAACTACAATAAGGGTTAACCAGCGCAACTGACTTAAACAACACGGTAATATGGTGAAGTAACGCAGTTCATAAAAACAAAAAACCTAGCAAAAGCCAGGTTTTTTTTAAAGATTTTCGAATGTTTGGAACGCTCTAAAGCATTACTCTATATTCTGAATTTGCTTGTTTTATTTATTTTAAATATAATAGTATCAACACTGTAAGATTAATTTTTATTTTATGTCATCATTTATGTTGTAGTGGTCAACTAATTTTGGCCACAGTTTTAGAATCTTGGTATCTAACCTCAGATTCATTTGGCGCTAAACCAGCATTATAATGATGTGGCCTAACGTTGTTGTAATATCCGTTGATATAATCA